>BEIM01000369.1 GCA_002898995.1 bacterium HR36 | reverse complement strand
TTGCGGAATCGCGCACCGGAAGACTGATGTGGGAGAAACGCCTGGGCAATCCGCCCGCCGATTTATTCGGGGACAGTCGAATTCTCTGTGTCGTCACGTCAGCGGACCGCACTGCGAATAGTCGGCCTCAGAGCTTGGTGTTATTAGCGCGAAGCGGGGAAATTTTACCGGTGCCCGATTTCCTGCCGGCTTGGCAGCAGCGCAATGAAGTTTTTGGCCGTTTCATCCTCTTGTGTGAAAACGAGCCAAACGACCGAGAAGTCTGGCGGCTCTACGACGTGGCAACTGGCCAAAACATTTGGTCAAAGAGGCTTCACAACGTCATCGGGCGGCCTGAGTCGACTGTTCCAGGAGTGCTGGCTCGGATTGTCTTGGCCCCGCGTGCTGCTGAAGGTGAGCGCGCAGGAGAGCTTGCTCCACACCTCGCCGTGCTGGATATTCGGAGCGGACGGCAGTTGGTGCAAGCAGAACTGCCCGAGAATGCCGTTCTCAACCAAAGCAATGCGTATGTCTTGGCGGACGATTTCCATTGGTACCTGGTTTACGATAAAGGCAATCGTGGCGGCAACTGGGGCGCTGGGGTAGTGCCGCTGGGCAATGGTCGGCAAATGTTCGCGCAGGGAGTGGCGATGCGCACTCTGAGCGTGGAAGGACCGCTGGTGGCTTGGGATCGCACTTCGGGACAATATCGCTGGATGGCGGTGCTTCCTGCCCAGGCATTGGTTGTCGACCGATTCAACGAACTGCCAATCGTCCTGTGCGCCAGTTGGCAACGTACCCCGCTCGATAATCTCGGTCGCCGGTTCATGGACATGAGCTTGGTGCATGCGGTGGACAAGCGGAACGGCAAATTGCTCGAGTGCGAGACGGCTATGCGCAGCCAATTTCATGAGGTTGTATGCGACCGCGGGCGCGGCACCGTGGAATTGCGTGCCGGCAACTTCCGCATTGTATTCGAGGTGTGCGAGTCCTCTGAGGGTGGGGCGTGGAATGCGCGATCCGCCAATCCGCCCGCGCAACGGCCGAATAACCCACCCGGTCAGGGGCCCGCAGCGCAACCTGTAATTCCCAATCCACCTATTCGCATCGTGCAGCCTCTACCCATTCAACCTGTGCCAGCTGTCCCTGTCCAGCCTGGTGTACAGCCAGCACCGCCCAAGATTCCAATTCAACCCGCCCCCCGAGTTCCACCGCAAGTCCCTGCGAATCCCGGAGCCGTTCCTGCGATTCCTAGGCCTGGAATTGTGCCTGCAGTTCCGCCGGCTAAACCGGTACCAGACGGCAAAGTCGAGCAGAAACCAGCTGCTGATGCCGAAGCGCAGCTACGCCAAGCTCGCGAACGCCTGCAGAAGCTCATTGAAGAACTGAACAAAGACGCCCCGGGCTTTGATCCTGCCAAAGTCGAGCAGATTCGCAGGGCTATCGAGGAGTTGAACCAGTTGCAGCGGGAAAAGTTCCGACTCCAACGGGAATTGGAAAAGTTCCAACGGGAACGGGAAGAATTCCAACGGCAATGGGAGCTTCGTAAGTCCCAGAAGGGCCCGGCCTCGGAGAATCCTGAATAACTTGGCCCACGACAATCGAGGCGGTGCATTAAACAGTCGGCCAGTTGATCGTGAAAGAGGCGGGGGTCGGGGCTTGCTTAGATGGCCCCTGAGTGGGCGGCGAGGGTGTTGTCATTACGCACGGCGAACAGCGAAATAGTGGTTGAGTATTAGTCCTGGCTGTCAGATAGTGGTTGTGCAGGTAAGTAATCCTGAATGGGCAAGAACAGCATCTTGCACACATTAGTCAGCACACGCGCGGGCAAACTATCGTTAGCTCTCGCCGCCAGCACCAAGCCCAGCAGCAAGGTCATCGTGACCCCCAAAGCAATCCCCAAGCGTGCGTCCGTCGGCATGGGCAATGTCCTTAGGCAGAAGCGGCTGGTAACACAGCAAGAGGTAAGGCAGAGGTTTTGCCAGCTTCGTTTGTCTCGTCGGCATGGTCATCCTGGGCTTCGCGTTTGCGCCGAGCCAGGACATTATCCACCAAGTAGTATAGCAGCTGCCGCAGGGATTCGGGTTCGACCTCATCCGCGACAGCCTCAGCCCGAGCGCGATGTTTCTCCACCAATTGCTCCGCTCGCGCAAACACACCCGTCCGTTCTAACAGGCGCCGCACGGTTTCCAAACGATCCACGCTGACATGCGATTGCCGCAATATTTGCAGCAACCATTGCCGCTCGGCGTTCGGCAGCCCCTCCAGCGCCAGCGCCAAAAGCACTGTAGGCCGCCCACTCAGAATATCCTGTCCTGCTACGAGTTTATTGTCTTCATCCCCTTCCCAGTCCTGGAGATCGTTGAGAATCTGGAAGGCCACACCGAGATGGCGGCAAAACTCGGCCAGGGGTTTTTCATACTGGGAGATAGGGCCTGCCAAACGCAGTCCCGCATATAAAGCCGCTTCAAATGCTGGGGCGGTTTTCAGGGCGTAGATTTTTAAGGCGTCGAGGGGCGTCAGCATCTTATCCTGGGCCTCGCGCCAGGCCAGTTCCGCACCCTGGCCTTCAGCCAATTTCATGTGCGCTTCCGCTAACTTGTGTAGGATGTCGTTGCAGGTGGCCGCGTCCAATTCGCTTCGGCACCGCGCTGCCAGCCGATAACCCAGACCGATGAGGTAATCGCCGACATTGATGGCGGTCGGCACCCCGTATTGCCGATGCAGGGTTTCTCGGCCGTAGCGATACGTGTCATCGTCCTCGATGTCGTCGTGTACCAAAGACGCCTTGTGGAAAACCTCGATGGCTAGGGCAATGCGTTTCACAGGCGAGGGGAATTCCGCTATGCCATCGGCTAGCGTTGCCGGCGCCCCGTGCACTGCGTCGTAGGCAGCCAGTGTGATAAAGGGACGGAACCGCTTGCCTCCTTGGCGTAACCAGTCGTAAGCGAGGTTCTCCGTCAGCGCCAGCGGATCGTGAGCTTGGACCTGGCTGCGAACGCGCGGTGCCAGCGTTTCCAGTGCTCCGTTGAACAATTCGTTCGCCGCCCGCAATAACGGCAGGTAAGACCGCGTCTTGGTGTGCGCCGGTGCCTTCCGTAATCCGATCACCTCCTGGACCCAGTGCACATCTACGGAGGTGTTCTTACAATTCGACGAAAGTAGCGGCACAGCCAAGGCAGGCACCTGCACCTGCAATACCTTGTCCAACGCTTTTTCCAGCACATTCAGACACGCCACCCCCACAATCCCGTCCACATGTCCGCTGAGAATGATTTTCAGGACAATGGGCGTGCCTTCGGCCACCAGTACTTTGTAACCGAGGTCTTCCGCGCGGCTCTTGAAGTCGGCTATACTGCAGGCGCCACATTTGCGACAATCCAAACCGAATTCATCGTATTCGGCGGGACAGCCTTCCGCGTGCTTCAGGCAGTGGGGCAACAAAAGCAACCGCTTGGAAAAGTCAAGGGCCATCAACTGCTCCCGCCAGAATTCATTGGAAAGACAAACCGCGGCAAAGCCCATATATTGCTCGCTTAGCCCCAACCGTTGCAGGAGCTCCTGCGCCCAGTGTTGCAATTGGGCACGGGTCAGAGCCTTACTGCGATCCGCTCCAGCGAGGTAATCAGCGGCGGCTCGTTTGATACGTTCGCGCAACTCCAAAGTTTCGGGTATCGCTTTCCAGCCGGCAGTGCTCGGCGGCGGTTGGACGGGGCGAGACATTGCTGGT
>BEIM01000368.1 GCA_002898995.1 bacterium HR36 | reverse complement strand
GCGAGGCCAGGGAAAGTGCAACAGAAAGCACACCGCCGATGGCCCGCAAGGGATCAGGCAAGGGTGAAAAGGTGCGGTAAGAGCGCACCAGCAGTCGGGCGACCGACTGGCTCGGCAAACCCCACCGGGAGCAAGGCCAAATAAAGGAGGAGGGCTGGTCCGGCCCCGGCAGGCTCGAGTGTGGCCTGCGTTACTCCTGGGTAGGCCGCATCGAGCGCGCGGGTAACCGCCGCGCCCAGAGGAATGACCATCACCACGTGCTGTCGTGGTACAGAACCCGGCTTACAGGCCAACTCCCGCTTTTTGGCACCCGGCGGACTGAGGTCCGTCGCTGGCGCACCCATTGGCTGAGCCCGCCGCTCCCCGGCTGCCGGCTGCGGGACTGGGAGGAATCGCGGCAAGCTCTCAGCTGTCGCGTAGCCTGGGTAACCCTTACCACAATTGCTTGATACGCCGCCACAGGCCAATGTTTTTTGGAGCCCGGCTTGCGATTTGCTCTTGCCCATCTCCCAGGCTAAGCCGTTATCCTGATAATGAGGCGCTGCGCCTCTCAGGACGAACAGCGGGGCGGGATGCCAGGTGCTGATCGAGTCGTGCTGCAACCAGGAGATGGGCCATGAGCGAGACCCCGCGCAAGCCACGTAGCGAGTCGGGAGCTATCCGACCAGGTGGTACTCCTCCTGATGCCGGGCCGCGGCGAGCGGACGCCCGGCGTTCTGCTGCTGCCAAAAATGTTCCGCAGGGCCGCGTTGATCGTCTCCCGCCGTACAAACTCTTGCTCCATAACGACGATGTTCACGACATGGCCTACGTCGTCCAGACCATTCAGGAATTAACCGCTCTCAGCCGGGAAGAAGCTACGCAGCGCATGCTTGAAGCCCACCACACCGGCGTCGCTTTGCTCCTGGTCACGCACAAAGAACGTGCAGAGCTTTACGCCGAGCAATTCGCGGCCAAGGGCCTCACGGTTACCATCGAACCCGCATGAATTCCGCGATCTCGCCGTAAGCCCATTGGCTCCCAGTGCCAACAGGGAGCGCCACAGCTTTTCTGGAACGTAACAGGCGGGCGATTCGGCCGTATCCACCCGTGCCCGGTTCGCCGAGCATTTCGCCACATTCGGTTGGAAGCGGCTCGGGCGTCACCACCTGCGCCTTCTTCAAGGCGGGATACTCTGCACCCCGTACCTTTTATGTCCCTCGCATATAGACACGAAAGCGGTGGACGTCAGGCCGCCTTGCCATCGCTAACAGTTGTGCGAAAAGCCACTGCGCTTCCGTAAGCCGCAACGGCTTCTGGCCCAGCGTAGCAACCCGCTGCATTTTTCCCAGTACTCCGCTGTGTGTTACATGTCTCTGCGGTGAATTCTGAATCCCAAAGGGGAGACAAGGTACAGGAGCGTCGGCGAATACTGTGTGTTCCATATCACCCCGCGGCGAGTTCTGAATCTCCGCGCAAAGGGCACATAAGGAGGCACAGATTCAAATGGTTGGTGTTTCCGACGGCGCGCGGATAGCAGCGTCACACCTGGCGGCCCAGCGTGCCCTTCCTGCGTCATTCGCGCGTAACGTATCGGCCAACGATAGCGGATTCTCCTTCGATATTGATGAAAATTCGCGGCGCTGCTGCCTCACTGGTGCATAATGTTCCAACTGGCGATGTACTTTGGTGAGGACTACTGCCGCTTCCGACCTCTGGATGCACTTCGGCTCTATGCTCACGCTCTTGTTAGTGGGCGTTGGGCCCACGGCAGGCGGTGATAACCCTAGCTGTGGGTGGTCGGTTTTGTCACATGGCTGGCCGCTGTAGCATTTAACAGTGTTAGGAAGAGCACTGCTGAAAGGTGTGAGGTGTGACTTATGTGGGATTGGCTGGAGTGGTTTCTGCGAAATTTGCTAGGTGGAGCCTTAAGTGCGACAGGCGGATTTATCATCGCTTGGATTGTTCAAGAATATCGCATTCGGAAGTTACGGCGCGAGCTTACCGGGTTGAGGAAACATAGGCAGAACGAAGCCGTGCTTATCGTCTCCAATCGTGAGGACATCCGGCCGGCGGTTGAGCGATACCTCCAACAGCAAAAGGAAAACGCTGATTGCACCGGCGATACTGCAGAAGGGCAAAACCTCCCGCAGCCCTGCGCAGGCTATACGGGCCCCCGTATTTATCACGTGCACCGTCCAGAACCGTTCACCGAGAGCGAACAAGAGTGGGCGGCGTTTATTGAGCGGATAAAACGGGAAGTCGGAAAACTGCGCCAAGAGTGCGCACCATCGCGGATACTACTTTTTACCAATGTTCCGGTAGTGCTAGGCGTGTTCCTGGGGGCAATTCTGGACAACGGCCCCGAGGTGGTAGTGCATCACTACTTCAACGGGGTTTATCGGCCCGTAGGTTATCTGGCTCACGAAACAGTCAAGATGGGGTAACGGCTAACTCTCGGAGGCATGTGCTATGAAGCAGAGTGTTCCGGACTGGATTCCAGGCCTGGTAGAAACAGCGGATGAAGCCGCAAAAGAAGAGCCGAGCTTCACGCGCGTGGAAGTGGGTGAGGCCATCCTGAGCTTCTATGCGGTCGGCCCCGATTTCGAGCGAACCAAGCACGCGGCGGAACGTTGGTTACAGCGTCTCAAGGAGAGCCTGCGCGATAAGCGCGGATTCCCGCGGCCGGAACAAGGCATTTACGCCGAGCCGAAATTGGAATGGCTCGACTGGCAACTCCAAGCATCGGGCACGAGGCTGCGCTGGTGCGGGGCGTTCCATTTGGTGCTCAGTGCCGAGGATTTGGCACAAGGGCAAGGATGTGTGTGGCAACTGGATGAATACAAGCGGTTCGCGCGCTTGTGGACGAGTAAGGTGCTAGAAGCGTTTACGTTCAAGCCAGAGGAAGCGTCGGGGGTTATTGTAGATGAAAAGCCGTTTTATTGGACACTCGCTTTGGATACCGACCCGCGAGTTGAATGGACCGAATCACACATGCGGCAATATCGCAAGGCATTCACGGCCCTGGTACGGGTGCGCTCTGAAGATACCAGCATTTACACCGAGCGCGCCATGGAAGATATTTTGGCAAGCAATCTGGCGTTCACCACTGAGGAGCTCCAGCTGCTGAGCAGAAACACAGGGTTGATTTACGTGGCCAAATCGCGTTTTCACCAGCGGAACGGTTTCAGTTATGTGCGTCGGGCATTGGTGAATAGCAACGCCCTGGTGCGGGCGATGCGGGCCGCGATCATCTTGTTTCGCGCGGAGTTAGATGGTCAGTTGCAGTCCTGGCTCCAGCAGCGGTTGCGAAGTCGGCGGACGAAACGCCTGCTGCAGGAGTTAGTGGGCTATGCCCAAAGTGCTTCGGAAATCTTGCGGCAGTTTGACGAATGGACCTTCCGCATGACCCATCAAATTGGCCACGAACAGGCGGTGTTCCAATCCCTGCTGAAGCGTTATCAAATTGGCGAGTTGACGCAGGGACTCCATCAGCAATTGAGCGAACTGCACAGCCAGATTAGCGACCTGCATAACCAAATCCAATCGCGGCGACTGAGCTGGCTGAGCTTGCTGGTGGTCTTTCCAGCAGCCTACCAGGCACTCAAACTGGTTCAGGAAATCTGGCCCGCGTTGCAGAACCTGACATCCAGCTGGTGGAAATAACCGGCCGGCACAATCGCAAGCAGGCCTCCGAATGGGCTGGGTTTAGGAATCGGTCGGAGGCAGAGTTTCCGTAACGGAAAT
>BEIM01000367.1 GCA_002898995.1 bacterium HR36 | reverse complement strand
GAATTTTGCGGCGACTGCCAATCATGCCGACATAGCTGGCCTGGCTGGTGGCCAGATAGTAGAGCGCCTCTTCGTCGTGGTGATGCCCCCGGGTTACGATGAGGCAATAGGTCTGGGGCGTGATGTGGCACGCCAAAAGTTGCGGCAGAATCTGGTCGTGCGGCCCAACCAGTAAACGTTCGGCCTGGGGAAACCGCTCCCGATTGGCGTAAGCTTCGCGATCATCCACCACCCAAACGGCGAAATCGGCCTCTGCCGCTAAGCGCGCCACCGCCTGCCCGACATGGCCTGCACCGACAATCAGCAAGCGGATCCGGGGAGCAATTGGCAGCACGGCAAATCCCGCCCGACTGCATGGCCGGGGCCGGGAATCTAACGCGGGTAAGTGTTCCAGCAAACCGGGCGGCAGTCGGCCCGCGTGTAACCACGCCTGCACCTGCTGCCGATCGTCCAAGAGCCAACGCGCCCCCGCTGCTAAACCCTCCTGTTCCTGCAAGGCGACCACCTCCCAACCTGCGGCGCCGCTGGTCAGGTACTGGTGAAATTGGCGAAAATACCGCATCACTGCTGCAGCAGTGTCCGTTGTAACTTGGCCAGCCCCTGGCAACGCCTGCACCGCAATCGTCATCCGCCCGCCACAGATTAGCCCATCGTCCCAGCCGTAATCATGGTCGAGGTAAAAAGTCAGAAGCTGCGGTTGGCCGGGATCGGTCACGCGCAAGGCTCGCTGTTTCACCTCGGCCTCGACACAGCCGCCACCTAAGGTGCCAACCTGTCGGCCATCCGGAAAAAGCAGCATCGCTGCTCCTGCTTTCTGCGGGGCTGAGCCCCGCGTCTCCACCAGGGCGCAATATACCGCAGGTATTCCTTCCTCAATGGCCCGCACTGTTGCCGCCAGCACCTCCCGCAGCATGGCCCGTCAGATCCTCATTAGTTCCCCACTTCGCACACCCAGCCTAATGCGTTCGTTCCTGGGCATCTTACCGCTCCCAACATACGCAGGCAAACCCTTGGCAAAAGCTTCCCGGCCACCACTGCTCTTCAGCCGAAGGTCGGGGCCGACACTCTGATTATCCTCGCGGTTGAATTTAGCGATAAGCTGGGCAAAGCAAACTGCGTTTGGCCCATTCTGTTTTGCCGATCCTAGCAAGGGCGGTGGCCAACCTCCAGCAGCACGCATGCCAGCAGCGTATAGCCAGCGCAGGCGGGACTTGGCACAATGTTCCTTCAGAGCGCTTGCCAGTTGCCGAGAAAGCCTTAAAATGCCACTAATGACATTTGAACGCCCTTGAGGGAATCATGACGGGCTTCATGCTGGACATGGTCGCACGGTTGACGGGAGCCACGGTCAAGCAACTGATCCACTGGGATCGGACAGGCTTGATCCGCCCGTCTATTGCCCAGGCGCACGGCAAAGGTTCGCGGCGGGTTTACTCGTTCCTCGACGTGATCGCGGTCAAAACCGCAGTAACACTGCGACGGGAAGGGATCAGTCTGCAGAAGATCCGGCGGTGTCTGCGGTATTTGCGGGAAATGTATCCGCAGTTGGAACAGCCCCTGGCCAATCTCAACTTGCTGACCGATGGCCAGAGTGTATTTCTGTTGACAAGCGACCCGACGACAGCGTGTCAGAATCGCAAAGTGATTGATACGCTGGCGGGCGGGCAGCTGGTGTTTCTGGTGCCGATTGGCCGGCTGGCGTGTGAAGTGCAGCGGGAAGTCGCCCGACTTCTTCCCGAACCCCCATTGGACATTCTCCCAGCTTTCGCTAGACAGAACCGACAAGCTGACCCAGCGCAGCGCGTTCGAGCACCCAGGAAAGGCGTCCGGGTGGGCTGATATGGCTGTCGGGAGGGCAGCCCGCTAATGGAAGGGTACAACCTTGGTCCGCACCGTCCCCAACCGCACTGACCTGACCTTGCCGGAAATGATTTTGTTGGCGGCCTGGAAGCTCGAACAGCAGGGGCATTCCCCCTTCAGCGCTGAGGATTTGATCGTGGCCGCTTGGAAAGAGTTCCCGAAAGCCTTCGGCTTACGCGGTTACTCTGAGCAGTATCCCGACGCCAACCGTGTGCTCTCCGCCATCATGGGGGAACGCGGCCTGGCGAAGCGCGGCTGGCTGGCGAAAGTAGGTCAGAAGCTCTACTCCGTTTCCCGCGACGGGCAACGCATCGCCAAACGTATCCTCGAAGGCAAAGAACCTGACGACGAACCGCCTCCCACTCACCGCTTGCCCCGCGATCAACAAAAACTTCTTCTGCACATGCTCGATGCCGCTGCCGTGGACAAATTTGTGACCGGCCAGACCTTCGACCTGACCTTTGCCGAAGCCTGCAAGTTCTGGGATCTGGGCGAGCAAAGCACCGGCGAAACTGTAGACCGCAAGCTCCAGGCGGTGGAAAAGCTCCTCGAGACCGCCCAAGAACTCGCCAGCAAACACGGCTTGGTCATTCAGCAGCGCGAAATCACCGAATCGGATTTGGAACTCCTGCGCAAGGTCCACCGCCACCTCAAAGACCGCTTCTCCCGCCATCTCATGCTGCTGCGCTCGCGGAGCTAGGTGCGCGGCCGCAATTACTGCGGTAGTGTCTTTTTCGCGTGCACGAGGAGGGATACGAGTTCGCAGGGCACGCCTAGGGCCACGCTGGCTGGCGAATGCCTCTAACAACTGACCTTCGGCGTGTGAATCGTGCCAATATACCCGCTGGTAATCTCGAATCCCAGGCTGAGGTAAACCAGCCGAGCTATTAGTACTCACCCTTCCGCGAACGCTTTGCAGCAGCCATTCGCCGCGTTGCTCAGGCTACTCCGCAGGGCGGCACAACGCACTGGGCTGACCGCTGCAGCTTGTACATTATCCGCGTAAGGTTACCGAATACGCAACAAGCCCGTTGAATAATGGGCTGGCCCAACTTCGCATAAAGAGTACGCGTACCGAGCCGCCCCGCGGGTGTTGCCAGCGTCGGCCTGAGGCGCAACTCCGCATGTGAGTACGCGGACCGAGCAGGGTGGTCACTGTCGCCACACAAAGCCGGGTTCTGAATAACTCGGTCGTCTGGTGAAGCAGGTGGTATACTAACACTGCTTGGATTTTCGCTGGCGGAAAATCGGCTTGCTGAAACGCTTGTTTTCCGTCCAGGTCTCCGACGTATTCTCCAATGGCTAGGCAGCAACCATTATTGGCCACCGGCTACGGTATGGTGGTCTTCATTGATTTTTGGGCGGCAAGGAAAACTGGCGTACAGATCGGGCTTGGCCAAGGGAGGCGCGGTGCCGAATCCCCTTGCATGCGCGGGAGAAAGCTAGCGCGGCGAGGCCAGCGCTAACAGGCATAACCAGCGCCTTTTCTACAAGACGCCGCAGGGTGGCGCCTGAACGGATTTGGCCGCACGGCGGACATCAGCCCGCCGCTCGCGCGACAGTTCCAGTAAATCCGCTCTTGGTCTTGGAGTCTGAACTCGGGAGATGAGGGGATGGCAGTGTACGAGGTGCAACTGGTGAGTTGGATTATGGCGGGAATGCTCATGGTGTTTGGGGTATGGACAGCGGCCTATGCCTGGCGGCAGAAAAGGATGGCATCAATTGGTGAAGAACTATCCCGCCGGGATTCCCGCTACTTGCGCTGGCGAAGCAGGCTGCGATTTGCCGCGGGTCTGTTGCTGGTGGTGTGCGGGTTGGTGCTAGCGTACTTGGGAAGCTCGCCGCTTTGCCGTCTGGAAGCACTGC
>BEIM01000366.1 GCA_002898995.1 bacterium HR36 | reverse complement strand
AGTTCCGCCATCACGTGTCAGATGACCCCGTACTTCACCGCCCAGCCTACTCGCATTTGCACCGAACCCCTGGCTGACCAGCCCGCAGTGAGTTTGCGCTTTTATGACCTAAGCGACGGCCAACGGGTGCTGGCCGAAGTTCTGTTCCCTTCTCCCCGATTCGACATTCGCCAGGCCAAGGTGTTCCTGGCGCAGCAATTAGAACAGGTCATGTTCTGGCCCGGGGCTTTGCTAGGACGATGGCGCGAAGAAGATGCGGCGATAGTTTTGGAATGGTCGGCCTCGCCTGCGACCCTGAGTGTGAGCTACGGGCAAGGTGTCCAGGAGGAATTGCTCGCTACACCTGAAGGAGATGGGCGCACTGCCTGGCGCAGCGTGCGCCTCCGCTTCGACAAGACGTACGGCTGGAATATCGAATCGGCACAAGGCTGGCTACAGGATTGGGGGAATGTCCAGGCTCCGCTCCAAGCTAGCTGGTTGTGGTGTTGGCGCGGGGGCGTACCGCCATTGGGCGATTGGCCGAACTGGGTGCTGGGTTTGACTTGGACGGACTCAGGGCTTTCTGGGCTTTGGCGCATCCCGCGTGCGGCTCAACTGGCCCACTCCAGCCGCTCTCATCCGCCTCAAAAACGGCAAGAATTCGAGCAGGTGCTGGATTTGGCTTCAGGAGAGCGCGGGCGCTTGCCTGTAACCTGGCAGTGTCGCTTGCCAGCACGGGGGCGGGTGTACCCGCAGCAGGCGCGGGAGGTGGTCCAGCGACTGCGCCAATGGCGGCCACACTTATTGCACCAAGCGACCCACTGGGCCATTGTCGGCTGGTGGGAGAAACCCCAGCTGGAACTGCTTCGCTTGCTGGCTCGCGAAGAACTAACGGATCTTGCGACCAACGAGTTCCAATGGCTCACCATCGAACAGTGCCGTAATGTTCAGGTGGAAGGCGTTGTCGTGGTTGTGGATTCGCTTGGGCACTGGCCGCACTGCGCACAACTGCGCGATTGGCTCCTGCTGGGTGCCGCCGCGGAACGAAGGTTGGTACTTATGGAGCCCGACTATGCCTCCTTGTTCCGCCAACTCAACTCCCGCAAACACAACCCAATTTGGCTGACCGAGTTGCTGCAACGCATCGGTCGGCTCACCGTTCTGTCCGCGCCATCCTTGACCGTTCCAGCGTTAGCTTCCGCAAACTGCTAACGGTAGTAATAAGCCCTCCTTTCGTTTCACTCCCTCCGCGCGTTGTCAGCCCCTTAACCGGAAATTACTGGAAGAGTATTCGGCAGAGGTTTTTCGGCCAAGTCGGCAGCATTTTGTGTAGAATAGCGCAGGTCGTCTGGCACGCTTATCATTGGAAGGCATTGTCGCAAGGAGGAATGCAAACCATGTCACCGAGCATGCGCGGGGGGATTTCGGAAGTTGCGTTTTTAGTGCTCGCTGTGCTGCTGGTGGGTGCGATTTGCTTGCCGCTGTGGCCGCTCGGTTCGGCTGGTCGAGAAGCAGCCTTGTTCACGCCGGAAAGGCTCGGCCGGATGTTTCTCGGCTGGGAACAGGCTGGCGAATACGTTTGTTTTGTTTGGGCAGGCTTCATCTTGTTGCAGCACTATTTGTACATCTGGAGACAAAGGCAGGCATTCGGGCTCAATTGGCTGCCCACTGAACGCTACCAGCGAATCCTCCCGGAAGACGCAGACGATTTCCTTCGTCGCACGGAAGAACTGAATCGCCAGCGCTATGTGCTGGGGACACTGTTGAGCCTGGCTCTAGAACGATTCCAACGGACACAATCATCGCAAGAGGCCAGCGAAGTTATTCGCAGCCGCGCCACAATTGAAGGGGAACGCCTCGACAACGCCCTGAGCACCGTGCACTACCTTGCCTGGGCCATTCCCGCGCTGGGGTTCGTCGGTACAGTGCGGGGAATCAGCATGGCACTGGCTGGGGCACCGGCTCTCGGGACCGATTCAGACCAGGTGGCTTCCGCCCTGCAAAACTTCCTGACCCACACCAGCTACAGCCTGGCCATTGCTTTCGACACCACGTTCGTAGCACTCTTGCTCAGCCTGGTCTTGTTATTGTTGCTCCACTGGGTGCAACGAACCCAGGAGGACTTCGTGCTGGATTGCCAGCAGTACGTCCTGGAAAATCTGGTCACGCGGCTTTATGTGCTGCAAACCGTAGCGGCCAGTTCAGCGGATGGAGAGATGGTCGCGGGCAGTGAAATGCGATGGCGCGCACCAAAGGGATAGGCCTACACAAAAGCTCGGTAAGCCGCCATGACGCCGTTAGGCCTCTTGGAGTGGACGAGCCGATATTTGCGTTTCTGGCACACAGGGTCGGATGGTGCCTGGCAACCGCATATTTTTCAGGGGCAGGGGCCTGGCTTACCGTTGGTCATACGCTATGGTCGCACCCAGCAAGCTGACGGCCGCGGCTCCATCGCAGGCTGGCAAATCGGTTGGCCGGCCTGGAAAGTTTATTACGCCCGCCCCTTGGAAGTTTTAGCCGACTTTTTCCCCCAATGGCATGCCGCCAGTATTTGGCGTATCGGTAGCAAGAAGATCACTGCAGCGCGGCTGCTGTCATTGGTTTTGTCCGAGTTAAGTCCGGCGACTCAACAAGTGCAATCCTGGTCGTTGCTATTGCCGAGTTACTGGGAAGAAGCGCAGGCGCAGGAGTTTACAGATCAGCTACAGCGCTCAGGCCTGCAGCCGATGCTGGCGTTGGCTCAAGATTTAGCCTTGGCCTGGGCTGCATGGTTGAACGCCGGTCCTTTCCTCAACGTCGTTCTGGCCGACCTGGATGACTACGCCTGCACCGTGAGTCGTGTTGCCCGGCAGGGCGATGCCCTGGTCGTCGCACAGCGTGTTTGCTTGCGCGAATTAGGCCGGCGGGTTTGGGTCAAGAGGCTGCTAGCCGCCTGTGCCGAGATGGCCATCCACTCGTATCGTCTGGACCCTCGCCTTTCTCAGTACGCTACCCAGCTGCTCCTGCTGCACCTGGAGCAATCTCTCGCGCAGCTAGGGCAAGTTGGGCTTCGCTTGCGCGTGCACGTGCCAGATTTTCACGGTGAGCTTGTGCTTTCGGCTGCGTTGATTCACCAGGCTTGCACTGCGCTGGCACAAGCCGTTGCACAAGCGGTAGGTCGTCTCATCCAGCCCGGCGACCAGGTCTTCCTGAGTTGGCGCCTCGCCGAATTACCAGGCCAAATAGTGCGGGCCCTCTATCGTGTCCTTCGGCATCGCTTGTGTGTCGGGATTGTGGATGAGAAAGACTACCTCCGTGCGAGCAGCTACCTGACACAGCACGCTTCTGTGCGCGAAACCGGCCCGATAATATGCTGGCGACAACTCGGTGTTGCCCTGGGCGGATCAGCAGTAGAAGTATCGCCATGACCATCCGCTTCCCGATTATCCTTCAGCTACCAATGTCTGGCGTCTCGCACATGTCCTGGCACACATTAGGAAACCACACAATGCTGGGTCCTGCGAATGAGCAGAGGAGTTAACCATGCGGGCGCGTCAACGCCATCGTCTGCCGCCTTTCTTCAACCTCTCGCTTCTGGATGTCGTCTGCAACGCTTTGGGAGCAGTCATCCTCCTCATGTTCTTGAGCTATTGGCAGGCTAACCACGTCTCCCACCGCTTGCAAGCATCACTTGCGGATCTGCAAACAAAAGAAAAAGCTTTGAATCAGCGGGAACTTGACCTCCAGAAAACCCGCAAGGACTTGGAGGACTTGCTGAAACACCTTGGAGCCACCGAGAAGGAATTGGCCGAGACA
>BEIM01000365.1 GCA_002898995.1 bacterium HR36 | reverse complement strand
GACCATGCTGGTGGATACTTACGACACGTTGCGGGGAGTCCGCCGTGCTCTGGAAGCTGGCGTACCCATGAAAGCCATCCGTTTAGACAGCGGTGATCTGCTGGCTCTCAGCCGCGCTAGCCGCCAGATGCTTGACGAAGCGAACCGCCAGGACGTGCAAATCATTGCCAGTGGCGACCTGAACGAAGACCGTATCCACGATCTCATGGTTGCAGGGGCTCCCATCGACGTTTTTGGCGTCGGCACCGACATGGTTACCAGCCGCGATGAGCCTTCCCTGAACACGGTCTATAAACTTGTGGCTTTACGCACGCCGCAGGGCTGGGTGGGCACCGGCAAAACTTCCCCACAGAAGCAAACTTACCCTTTCGCCAAACAGGTTTATCGTCGTCGTTCCCACAGCGGAGTATTCACCGAAGACTGGGTGGCTCGAGAGGAGGAGAACCTGGAAGGCGAACCGCTCCTCGTGCCTGTTGTCCGCGGTGGTCAGCTGGTGCGGGAGTTGCCGTCTGTGGCAGCAATCCAGCAACATTGCCGAGAACAGCTGGCCTCGCTCCCTGCCGCGCTTCGCCTACTATCCCCTGCACTGCAGCCTTACCCTGTCCATTTCACCGAGACGCTCCGCTCTGCGCGTCCGCACGCCGCAGGTTAGGCACGACTGGCCGAACCTTGCAAATGGCATTGACTGCGGTTGAAGTTGCAGGATAACCTGTCACCCTGCTAATCTGCCTGCGGACAGACCTTGCGGCCTAAGCCCTTGTGCACAGGACAAATGGTCAGACGTTGACCGTTTATCGAGCCTCCGCGAATACGCTTAGGAGAATGGCATGGCTAGAAAACGGATTTCAGCTGCCCAGCAGGGCCACGTCTGGTTTCGAGGTTGGCAGGCAAGTTGGAAGCGATTGGTGCAATTGATTCGAGCCACAAACCACCTCGGTTGGTTTACACAAAGCTGGCGGGAGGACTTGGCGCGCTGGTTGCAGCGCTCCTCGCCCGAAACTTACGCGCGCCTGGTCGAAGACAACCTCCTGAACGCCCATTTGTCGCGGCTGCTTAAGTTGGCGCATGAGAGATATAAGGAGTTACGGGGCAGCGGTTATTCATGGCGACAGGCGCGCCGGCAGGTTGAACAAGAATTAGCCCCGCAAATTGGCAAAGTGATGTTCAGCCCGCGCCCCTCGCTAACTTTGTCCCCGATTGAACATGCTCCCGAGGAGTTGGACGGGTGGCTGGTCGAGCTCGAGAACGCCGTGCGCCAGGCGGCGCCCGAGGGATATGCGGAGGCCAAGCGCCGTGGCCTGTTGCAGCCCCATCTTGAAAACGTGCTTCACTGGGTCCGCGATCAGCTGCACACCTGGCCGGCCACCATGCCCCAGGACCCTGCTCGCCTCAAGGAGCTTTTGCACCAGGCCCGCCAACGCGCTGTGCTCATAGAATGGGCCCGCCCTGTTTTCTTACGCCATGACCCGCAGTCCTGGGCAGAGGACATCGTCCGCTACTGGCAGTGGATTTCCCCTGAACGAGCTGCACACCTTCAGCGCAGCGGTCAGTTGCAGCAGCGAGCCGAGCGCATCAGCAGCCAATTGCAAAAGGCCTGGAATGAGTTTGGAAGTCCGCAGCTACCACTTGCTCAATGGTTAGCTTTCACTCGGGCCGCCCTGATGTGGACGACCCACCCTTGGCACGATCTCGCGGAAGCGGACGGTTTCACATCGCTTACCGTGGACATCGTGGGCAGTTGTAATGCGCAATGTCCGTTCTGCCCGCGCGTCGCCATGCCCGCACAGCGCGCTAAAGGTTTCATGGATTTCGAGCTATTTCGCCGCATCTTACAACGAGGGCTGAGCCACGGCATTCGCACACTTTACCTTTATTCCACTGGCGAGCCCACGCTGCATCCCCGCTTTGACGATTTCGTCTCTCTCGCTAAGGACCTCGGCTACTTCGTCGTCTGTTCGACTAACGGCTCCATGATGCACCAGCATAAGAAAGGGCTGCAGCAAGCCGACGTCGTGCAGCTTTCCATCGAAGGTTGGGATCGTGCCAGTTATGAACGCTACCGCTACCCACTGCGATTCGAACGGGTCTATGGCAACGTCCAGGAATACGCCAGCGTTCGCCCGGCCCATCAGCGGTACGTGGTCAATTGCTTGCTCACTCGCAAAACGGACATCGAACAATATGCCCTCCTATGGGGCCGCTTCTTCGATGAGATCGTGTTCCATCCGATGTATCCGACAGCCGGCGTTCTCGAGGGGCAACACCGAACCATCCCCGACCCAAGTCTGGCTGAGGATTACTGGTGGTTTGAGCAAGCACTTCTGCCTACGTGTAGTGATCCGTTTCAGAAACTCACCCTTGCCTTCGACGGCAAACGTGTGCTCTGCTGTCAGGACTTTTCTGCCAGCTTGCCGCTCGGGCACGCTGAGGACGACTGGGATGCGCTATACCATAACCCCGTCATAAAGCGTGTGCGCAGGGAATTGTTACAGCAATCTTTCGCAACGTGCCAGAACTGTGGAAATCTCATCGAGTTGCCGGCCCCAATTAAATCCGCTTTCCTGGCCGAAATCCTTCGGGTCTGGCAAACCCACAATCTCCGTGCCCAGCCACGCACCTTTGCTCTGGAAATCAGCAGGCCCGAACCCGACGTCGCGAGCTGGCTCCAACGCATTGCCCACAAGGCCATAGATGAGCGGTTCCACCAAGGCGGTTCCAGCACCCTGCAAAACGCGTACGCGCAACCGAGTGAGCCGCCTACCTCAGTGAGAATCCATCTCCCGTTAGCCGCGCTCGCCTCCAGCAACATCCCGGCTACTGCCGATCAGCGACCTGACGCGCCCAGCCCCAACTTCGAGCCAGTCCGTACCAACCCTGCCGCTCTGCGTCCTGTTCGCCAGCGAATCCTGATTTTGGTGGGGGAAGTGGCGGAATTCACTGCGCTGGCGCGGCTAGCACAACGCCTGCAAGAAACGTCTTGTTGGCAACCGCTCATTTATTTCACCGAGCCTTATCCGTTGCTGGCCAAGCATGTGTTACGCTGTCGGCAATGGCAAATCCCAGTCTGGGCCGGGCACCGCGTGCTGACGGCACTGTCCCAGCCTTTCCTGTTCGATAATTCCGGCCGCCCCACTCCTGAACCTGCTCCGTTAGGTGGAGAGCAGCAGGCGTTGCTCGAGTGGTGTCGCTCGTTGCCTATCCTGGAGTTGGAAACTCATCTGGACATGCTCCGCAGGGAGCAAGCCTTTTTCTGTCGAATCCTGGAAGAGCTTCGCCCTGCCCTATTGATTCTGGGACAAGAGAACGTTTCCAAATATACCACAGTTTACTCCCGTTCTGCACAAGCACGGGGTATTCCTTCCGTAATCGTACCTTGGTGTTTGGCCTCACGAGAGGAGTTCGAGCAAGCCCTTGCAGCCATTCCGCTGTACCATGCCACTACACCGCAGGCCCGTGCCTTTACTGCGCGGTTTCCCCATTGGCTTTTGACTGCCGATAAGGAACTGTTGCGTGCTCCCGTCTACGAAGCAGCTGCCCTGGAAATTTTGGGCTGCGCCCCACAAAATCCCTGGGCCTTCCATAGTGGTTTCGCTGCTGCCCTGGCCGTGGAAAGCCCATGGATGATGCGCCATTATGAGCGGCAAGGAGTACCTTGTCACGTCTTGCGCCTTACTGGCTCCTGGTGCGACGACGATTTGCACGACGGACTGCGCCATTGGCGACATAAGCGGCAATTATTGTGCAAAGAACTTCACTTCGATCCGGACCGAATGCTCTT
>BEIM01000364.1 GCA_002898995.1 bacterium HR36 | reverse complement strand
CCCACCAGGTAGAACACCAGCGCCGCATCCGGCAGCTGGCGGATACTAACAGGCTCCAAAAGGTCGCAGGCGATGGTTTGCACACCCTGCTCCCGCAGCGCTTGGGCAGTGGAGACCTGGCTGAACCGCGAAACTGCAAAGATGCGGCGTGCCTGGCCAGCTTGCTCGGCAGCGCGGCGAAGCATCCGCGTCAGGCTCGGCCCCATTTTTCCACCAGCGCCTAAGACGACAATGTCACCAGGGAACTGCCTTAGTACTTGCACCACCGCCGGCGTGGGCTCGCTCAGAAGCTGTTCTAAAGTGGCCGTGTCGCGGATGCGCGCAGGCAATTCCGTCATGCTCCCGTTCCTTACACGAGGCGTGGTCGCGGCAGGGGGAAGAAGCGGTTACAGACAGCGGATGGCGATGACCGTGGTGTTATCGGAGCCACCGTAAGCATTGGCGAGATTCACGAGTCGGCGAGCACACATTTCAGCGGAGTCGGCCCGCTGGAGCATTTCGGTCAGCGTGGCGTGGTCCACGTGATTGGTCAAGCCATCACTGCACAATAGCAACCAGTCGCCAGGCTTCAGTTGAAGGGTGAGGGTTTGTGGTTCGACGAAAGGCTGAGCTCCGAGAGCTTGCTGCAATTCATTTTTCCGTGGATGGTTTTCCGCTTCTTCGGGGGTGAGTTGTCCTAATTCCACCAACCGATTGACTAGCGTTTGGTCGCGGGTCAGTTGCCGCAACTGCCCATCGGTGTAGTGGTAAGTCCGGCTATCGCCGACATGAACGATCAGGGCACGATTGCCGCGGATATAAAGCAGTTCGCAGGTGCACCCCATCCCGCGTTTTCCCTGCGGTGAACGAGAGAATTGATACATGTACTGGTTGACCTCGCGGAACATGTCGAAAAGGAATTTGCGACAGGCGTCCCAGTCCACAGCGGCAGGCCCATTTTGGTCGAGCAACGTGTTGGCGTATTCGCTTTGCAGGAAACGTTGGCGGATCTGCTCAATGGCCATGGCTGCCGCTACTTCGCCGGCCTCGTACCCGCCCATGCCATCGCACAGGATAGCGAGGACGGTTTCGCGGAGGTCCTCTTCCAATCCGCTACTGCTATGCCACAGCGCGAAAGCATCCTCGTTGTTGGTGCGGAGCTTGCCTGTGTTGCTCCAGCCCGCTGTGTCCAGGCGGGTAACGCTAAGCTGGCGACCCGCACAGCGCAGAGCCCGCGCCAGTTCGTCCCACCCACTCGGATCGGTGCGGGCAGCCTCTTCGGTGGGAAACCGATGCTCCTTCTCCCGCACAAACGTCTTCATGACGAGACGGGCGAACGCGGGATGGGCATCCGGGAATCGGAAAACCAGCGACTTCGGGACCCATTGCCTTTCAAAGTCGGTTTCCGTTAACTCGTGGCCCAGGTACAGGGCATATAACACCGCCCCGAAACTGTACATCGGCGAGCGCGCATCTACTTCGGTGGCGTCGAGCACCAACTCGGGCGGGGTATAAGGAGTCGCGGCCAACAGTGTGCGGGCAGGACATGGTAACGGCACCAGCAAACTCAAGTCTGTCAGCATCAGCTGGCCCTGGCCGTTTTGTCGGAGTAACTCGGGCTTGAGATATTCAGGGATGGCTCCTGCCTGGGCCAATGCTTTCAGGCCTTCCGCAAACTGAGCGAGCTGCTCGAAACGCTGCTCCATACTCAAACTCGGGTCGTCGAAAATCGTCCACAAATCTGGGCCTTCCGCAGCCTCTTCAACAGCGAAGACCGCGTGGCCTTCCTGCAGGATATCCAGGACACGCGGCCAGCAAGGATGGGCCAGGCGTTCGAGCAACGCCACTTCCCAGCCGAGTTCTGGCCAATTGCAGCCCACTTCCATGGGCAAGCGAAACCGTCCGACGGTGACGCTCTGTTTCTCGTTGGAGGTTTCGCTGAGGGCCTGTTGCACTAAGACGACCACGCGACCGTTCTGGCTACGGTCAGCGGCGCGATAGCGTAGCGTTGGTGGCCTACGTGAAAGTTCCGCGAGGATTTCGTACCGGCCGGCAATCAGAGTGCCTGCTGGGAGCGGTTCCGTTTCGGGCAAGGCCGCGGCCATGGGCACACCCTGGGCTTCTCCATCCGACAAGGCATAACCACAATCCTGGCAAAACTGGCTTTCCACCGCTAGAGGGGCGCCGCACGCCGGGCACCGCGACGCCTCGACTGTCAGGACGGGAACCGTGGCAGGCAACTCCGCGGGGGCGGCTGGCGTTGCCTCGCTTGCCCCCGTGACAGGCAGCGCTGCAGCCACCTCCTCAGCTACGCTAGCTCCAGGCCCCACTCGGACCGCATCTTCTTGTCGAGCGGCAGCAATTTCCACCGATGCGTCAAGCGGCGCTGCCGAGCGGCTCTCCGCAGCGTCTCTGCTTTGTGCCTTTTGTGCAGCAATCACTTGCGCCACCGGCAACTCGGCGAGATTCAGAGCCGCCGGCAACAGCTCGGTCTGGAGCACCGTGGCGATGGGTGGTTTCCCTGCCCCTGCCGGGGAAGCGACGTCTGCAGCTTGTGGGTCAGTGTGCTGCGTTTGTGGCCCCTGCTTCGAGGAGGCCGACAAAACGCCGGAGGTCTCGTGAGGTGATGGAGAGGACATGAGCGGCTCCCGATGACTAACGCAAGCGATTGCCACAATGGATGCAGAATCGGCTGCCCATACGGTTAGTCTTGCCGCATTGCTGACAGGGCGGCGCCAGGTCTGTCAGCGGGGCGGCACATTTAAGGCAGTAAGGCTCGCGGACCTTGTTCACTGTCTGACAGTGCGGGCAGTGCGTTTCGGTGGTGACACGGCGAGCCTCGAGGTCGGCCTTGAATTCGCGGGCGGTGAAATAGCGTTCGTTGACATCTTCCGACAGATTGATGCGGATCAGCTCGAAAAACCAGCGATGCTGCGGCGGCACCGTGCCATTCGGCATCGCTAGCAATTCCGCGATTTCTTTCCCGGTAAAGACGCCTTCCGGTGCTCGGCCGGTGGCCAGATGGTACAGCGTCCCGGCTAGGGCAAAGAGATCGCTGCGGGGCTCGGGTTTACCGATGATTTGTTCGGGCGGGGCATAACCTTCCGTGTACACGCGGGTCTTGGCTTGCAAGCGGGTCCGTGCTGTCCGGCCCAGATCACGGGCAGTGCCGAAATCTATCAATTTGATGCTTTTGCCGTCCGCCAGCAGCATAATATTGTCCGGCTTGAGGTCGCGATGCACCACTGGCGGGTCCATGCTGTGCATGTGGTGCAGTACGTCGCAAATCTGCTTGCCCCATTCGATGACTAAATCTATCGGGAACGGCCGATTCCCGTTGGCTTCCATCACTTTCACCAAATCGGTTCCCTCGATAAACTCCAGGACCAAATGAGCGGACTGGCCCTTCTGGATGAAGTCGTACACGCGCGGCACAATGGGTAACTTGCTGAGGGCGCGGAGAATCTCGGCTTCCCGACGGAAGAAACTCAAGCGAATCTTAAATTCCTCGGCGTCGGGGCAGATCATGTCCTTGATGGCGACCGTTAGGTTGGTGCGTGTGTCCACGGCACGATACACGGCACCGAAGCCGCCCATGGCCAGGAGCTTTTCGATGCGATAGCGACCTTCGAGCATGCTGCCAGGAGCGCTGGGCAACATGGTCTGGCAGCGCTGGCAGTATTGCTGCCCAACGGGGTTAGCGGCGCCGCAGGCTGGGTTGGTGCAAAGAACGACGGGGGCTCCCGCTTCGGCAACGGGCTCGGTTTCGCAAGTCCAGCCGCACTCCAAACACATGGTGGCGCCC
>BEIM01000363.1 GCA_002898995.1 bacterium HR36 | reverse complement strand
TTGATACGCAAAGCTTGCAAGCTATGGCCGACATGGCGGCTCAGACTATTGTCGGACTATTGCGAGGCGAATGGTTCGAAGATGGCCGCATTGTCAATCCCGAAATCCGCCCGCATTTACGCCGACCATGACGAATATGGACGAGCCCAGCGGCTTTTACGTGGTGTATTCGGCGTTGAGCCGAACATATTCGTAAGTTAAGTCGCTGGTCCAGAATCGGCAGCCCGCGGCCCCCAGCTCAAAGCGGAGGCGTATCACCACTTCTCGGTTGTCTCGCAAGTATCGGCTGACCGCTGCCGCGTCGTGATTTACAGGTCGGCCCCGCTCATAAAGCAGGAAATCGCCGATCCACAATGACAAATCGCTCTCGGAAAACTCGACGCCAGCATAGCCGGCAGCGGAAACGATGCGCCCCCAGTTGGGGTCGCCACCGAAAATCGCCGTCTTCACAAGCGGGCTATTGGCTACGGTACGGGCGATTTGCTGCGCTTCGCTGGCCGTGCGCATCCCTTCGACTACCAGGGTGATCTCGTGGGCCGCCCCTTCCGCATCCGCAACGATGGCGCGAGCCAGATCTTCGCAAATTTCCGTCAAAGTACGGCCAAACCGTTCCAGGTCTTCGCCTTGCAGTGGAGCAATCCCTGCAGCTCCGTTGGCTAACGTCAGGACGGTGTCGTTGGTACTTGTATGCCCATCCACGCTAATGCAGTGGAAACTCCGATCCACCGCCTGGCGCAAAGCCTGATCGAGGCTGGCAGGAGCCAAGGTGGCATCGCTCAAGACAAAGGCCAGCATCGTGGCCATCTGCGGCGCAATCATGGCTGCCCCTTTGGCCAGACCAACCAAGCGAATTTCCGTACCCGCTACCTCCTGGGTGCGACACGCCATCTTGATGCGGGTGTCGGTAGTTAGGATGGCTTCGGCAGCGGCGAGCAAAGCGGTAGGCGCATCGCTGAGCTGTTTGGCCAAGGTGGGAATTCCCGTTTCGATGCAGGGCATGGGCAACGGCTTGCCAATAAGGCCTGTGGAGCAAACCAGCACCTGCCGGGCATCACAGCCCAGCAAGTGGGCCGTCAGTTCGGTCATACGCCAGGCATCGCGCAGCCCTTGCTCGCCTGTGCAGGCGTTGGCGTTGCCCGAGCAAACCACGATGGCGCGAGCACGCTCTTGGGGAACACGTTGTCGGCTGACCTGCACCGGCGCCGCACACACGCGGTTCTGCGTAAAAACTCCCGCGGCGACCGCCTCTCGGTCGCTAACGAAGAGCGCCAGGTCTTTGCGGGGATCCGCACCGCGAATCCCACATCGTCCGCCAGCAAAACGATAGCCACGAGGCACGAGCACATCCTTGGTCATTGTCTGCTCCCCTCCGCCGTTATTCGGGGAAATACTTCGCCACCAGTTGCGGGTCTGGGCGTGTCCACCAGCTACCGAATAAACCACCGATAACAGAACACAAGAGTCCACAAACGAGCGGATCAAATCCGAAGGGATAAAGAGGTGTGAAACGGTCCACGCGAGGCCGGCCCCATCCAGGAAGCCAGGCCAAATGCTTTTGTACCCATTGGGCCCAATGCGGAGCAGGAGGAATTGGTTGGCCGTAATTGTGAGCTTCGTGAACGGCCTGGGCGTAGCGTTCCAAAGCTGACAGAGAATGGCCCTCCACCCAGCCGAGTAGGTACCAGACAAAAACGCCCAGAAAGCCGCCGAGCACGGCCAAAAGCACGCCGACTTTTGTCGCCCGCCGCCAGTACAAGGTCATGAGCATCGGCACCAGAAAACTACATCCTAGCCCCGAGCCAGTGAAAACGATGATGTACTGCAGGAACTCAGGTGGATTCAAAGCGCCGACAAACACGATGACGCCGATCAAAGCAGTCGTGCCGTAGCTCAGGGTGCGCAACGCACCTCGAGAGATTTCGCGTCCCAAACTGCGCTCGACCAAGTCTCGAACCAGACTCGAAGAGATAGTCAATAAGTAAGCAGCGACCGTGGACATAATCGCGGCATACGGAGCGGCCAGCAGCAGGCCGCCCAACCAGGGATGGCGCCCTGTCAGATGACGAATCATCGCCGGCATGATGCTATCGGGCAGTCCGCGGCTACCGACACGGTTCATGTATTCCGTTGGAAAAATTGCGCGGGCACAGGTGAAAATCACCAGCAACGCTAGATAAATGAGGCTGAAATAGATGCTGATGAGGAACAAAGCCCGCCGCATGCTCAAAGTGTCTCGAAACGACATGAGCCGCACCATCGTGCTTGGCTGCGCTGGCCCCATCAGCGACCACATCAGGAAAAAGGAAACCGCGAGCGTCCAGGGAAGGAATTGTCCTGGCCCTGGTGCATGAGCCAGCTGGGGATCGAGGGTGTGCAAGCGCCAACTGGCCGCTGCCAAACCCGTGTACGTGTCCGTTTCTGTGACCACAACAGGCACTGCACGCACGGCGAGCACGGCCATCACCAGCGCGCCCACCAGCATCACCAGCCCTTCCAGAACGTCCGTCCACGTTACCGCCCAGAAGCCGCCATACGCCGTATAGCCAATTACTGTCCCTGCAAAAATGATCAGCCCCAGCAGATACCCTGCATCCAGGCCCTCGGTAAATCCTGGGACTCGCCAGCGCGGCATCGGGTATTCCACGCTTTGCCGATACTGTACCAGCGCATCTTGCCAGACCACTTCCAGGCGTCGAGCTTCATGATCTAGGAGGGTTTGTTCTAAAACCCAATGCCCGGACCGGCTCAATGGCGGCACACGATAGCTCGTTTCCAGACCGTTGCTCAAGCGCCAGTGCAGCACGAGTTGGTTCTCGTCATTCACCTGCTGGCGAAGCAACTGTGCTGGATCCGGCCGCAATTGCATAGCCTCGCGCATGACCAAACCACCAGCTTTGAACTGGGCTACCAGATTGAATGGCAGGAACACGAGTATGATTGCGCTGGCAAGGATACCCAGCGCTGGGCAATCAAACCGGTCGCGGAGGATGTCAGGCACCGTTACTGCGCCAGCGATGCGCCCCACTTGATTGATCCGCCGGCCCATCAGGAGCATCGTAGTCAACGGCACCACCATGTAACTGGCGATCCAGAGCCCCAACACCCAGCCGTGCGAATAAATCAGCGCAGGAAACCCCATGAAGGTCCCGCCGCTTATTGCGGTCGCCGCCACCGATAACGCAAGCACCCATGCTCCTAGCTCGCGATTCCCCAGAAAATATTCCTGCAGGAACTCCCCGCGCCTCAGGTAGCGATGGGAGAAAATCCCCAAACCGGCTACACCCACAAGATAGACGGCGAATGCCAGCAGTACCTGACTGCTGTCTGGCCCTAATTCGATGCCCATGGCTCTTGTGCCTAAGGTCGTGGCGGGGTCTTAGGAGTCGAGTGGGTCGTCGGGAAGGAAGAAAGACGAGATAGCGGTAAAGCCTGTGCATAGCAACCAGGGCACGCAAACGCCCCAGAATATCCAATTGGGCATACCCAAACGCAAGGGAAGTATTTCGGGTTGGGCACTGGCCAATCCCAACTGCACGAGGGGTGAATCGGCCTCGTGAGGGTAACCCCGTAGCCAGCAGTAGCCCAGCGTCCACAAACACGAAACCACCCACACCCCCACCGTTAACCACGCCTCTCTACATGCATTGCGATACAGCTTCCGCTGCGTTTCGCCAATAGGAGTCATGCCCGAAGAGCCCACTCTGTGCTAGGGCGCTTCCTGCTTTTGGTACCGCTGATAGCCTAGCTTTTCCCCCTTCGCTAGGAAAGCGGCTGTCGTTAATCAATCTTCGCGGGATCACCGCAAGCCCGTTG
>BEIM01000362.1 GCA_002898995.1 bacterium HR36 | reverse complement strand
CAGGAAGATGTGCTCCACCAGCGTTTGCCCCGGCACCAAAGCCCGCAGCCGGCGATACGTTTCTTCTGCCTGATGAAACAGACGTGACTCGTTTGGAGCGCTCTCCGACTCCCGCAGTACATCGGGGTCGAGGCAGAGCGAAAACGTGGCGTCGCGGACTGTGTGTAACAGGGCATCTAGTAGCTCGTACTCCTGTTTCGTGAAATGACCGAAACTATCTACCCACAGCCGAGCCCCCCGTAGCCAGGAGCACTGGCGGATTGCCTGCGCCAGCATGCCCGTCACATCATCGGCATCGAAGCAGCGATCCGCCAGGAAGTCGTGATACTTTTCGGATAAGTAAGCCAGGTCGCGAAGCTTCCGCACCAACGGGGCGTCGGCTTGACCCGTCTGAGCTAAAGCATCCGCGGCGCGTCGCAACATGTCGGCACTGACGCGGTACTGGCGAAACTCATGCAGGGTGCGACTCAGATGGGCTGCCAAACCCGGGCGCACTCGGCTGGCGTTGAAAAAGCACCACGCCCGCCGTTCACGCCGCAATAGCGCCTGCACCACTATCTCCCGACCGAGTTCACTCAGTACCCGACGGCGGCTGAGCTGTTCTTCCAAGACCAAATACGCCAGCCGACGAAACGACACCACCTGACAACGCAGGCTGGCACGCCGTTTCGATTTGTCGAGCAAAGCACGATCCGTCTGATAGGTGGCCTGCTCAGGGACCAGCAAAATCAGCGGGGGCCCCAGCGGTTCCGACTCACTCGCCTGACGCATTTCCTCCAGGCAGCGGTACGTTTTGCCCGAACCTGCACGCCCCAAGAGAAACCGCACCCGCTGCAGCGTCTTGGCGACCATGAGCTTGCCCTTGTGGAGTTTTGACGAGGATTTTTGACCATTCTATAATCACATCAGAAAGCCGGCCGCTAAGAGACCGGCTTGCAAAATCCGAAACGACGCCGAGGTTGAATGTAAATGATCGCCGTTGGCCAAGCCAGCGCCGCTCACTGCGAAGGAGCACGGAAGCGCTTAGCTCCCGAGCCCGCGCGTTTAACCAGACGGCAGGGATTTCTGGCCTGGAGCTGCGGATGCTTTCTCGTTGCGTTGGCGCTCTCTGGTGGCCTGCTTGCTCAACAGGATCGCGAGGCGGGTGCTTACCTGGTTGTGCGCAGCCCTTTATCCTCCGAAGCGGTGGCTCAGTTACGGAATGAAATCGAACACCAAATACGTTTGGGAAACAGGAAAATCATATTGCATTTCCAACCTGGGCCTCCGTCTTCGTTGGGAGTGGCCCGCGACCTGGCCCAGTATCTGTTGCGGGAGATTCGCGGCCGCGCCAACATCCACGCTTATGTGGACAGGCGGTTGAGCGGTCACCTGGTGCTGCCGTTTTTGGCCTGCGAGTACCGCTGGATGGGTCCCGAAGCCGCGATAGGCCAAGTGCTCGGTGCCCACGATCCTCCCCTCAGCCGGGCCGACCGCGCCCTGTATGAGGAAGTCGCCCGTGGACGCGGCCTGCCCGAAGCGCTGGTGCTTCGCCTGATCTACCAGTCCTTGAGCGTGTACCGCGTTGTCGAGAATGGGCAGGTGCGCTATCGGATCGAAGACACGCCGCTCGCCCGGCAGCTGGAGATAGATCCGAAGTTGCTCATCGTTCCTGCGGAAGGTGGCTTGCGCGTCATCGAAGGAGGCGAAGCCGCAGGATGGTTCAGTGCCGGCCAGGCGGAAGAGTTTCGCCTCATTTCCGGAAGGGTGAGCAGTTTGGAAGACCTCGTGGATCGGCTACGGCTGGACCGAGCTATCTTATTGGGGAGCGTGGCGGTTGACCCCGATAGCAAGGTGATCTGCATTCGCGTCGGGGGAGAATCGGGAGACCTAACCGCTAGCACCATCAATACCCTGCAACGGAAGTGGGAGCGAGCTCTTGCCCAGCCAGGCGTCGGCTGTGTGATTTTTGAAGTCAACGCCGGGGGCAATGCCCGAGCAGCGCAAGAACTGGCTCGCCTAGTCCACGAAATCCAAGCCGGGAATAAAAAGGTACTCACGGTGGCGTTTGTGCCGCGACGTGCCAGCGGTGCTGCCACTTACCTGGTTTTCGCCTGTCGGGAAATTGTGCTGTGTGAATCGGCGCAACTGGGCGAGATGCAAGAAATTCGCGGCGAAGGCCGCAGGGCTCTCACCGAGGTACAACTGGAGCCGTACGTGCGGCAGTTGCGCGAGCTGACGCGGTATCACGGCGGCGAAGCCCTGGCCGATGCCTTGTTCAATCCCAATCTGGAGCTGGTCCAGGTGCGCAGCAAACCGCAAGCCGGCGTGCCCGGAGCGGTTCAGATCTTACGCCGAGACGAGGCCGAACGCCGCCGAGCTCAGTTCGACTTCCTCGACAAACCCTTCCGACTCTTGACCATCACAGGGCACCAGGCGCGGGCCTTAGGAATCAGTCGGCTGGTATTGCCCGATGATGCCACGGTGGAGCAAGTCGCCACGCTCTACGGCCTGAAACGCGAGAACGTCCAGGTGCTGCGTAACACTTGGCTGGATGATTTGGTCAATGTGATTGTCCACCCCGTAACCACGGTCTTCCTGTTCATCCTGGGCTTTACCTGTCTGCTACTGGAATTCAAGACGGGTGGCATTGGTTTGCCTGCGGTGATAGCGGCGGTGTGCTTCTTGTTGATTTTCTGGGCGCATTCGTGGCTGGCCCGCGAGGTCAATTCCCTGGCCATTTTACTTTTCTTGTTGGGGCTAGCTCTGCTTTTGGCGGAACTGTTCGTTCTGCCTGGCATGATGGTAGCCGGCCTAAGTGGCGTACTTTTGATTATCTGCAGCGTGGCTTTACTGCTGGTCCAGCACTGGCCTCAAACTACCGAAGAATACTTCAACCTCGGCAAGTATTTCGGGATGCTGGGAGGGGGGCTAGCCGCCGCCATCTTCCTCGCCTTCCTCATCGGCCGCTATCTGCCTAGCGTCCCTTGGCTACGTGACGTCATTTTGCAACCGCCCGAACCAGCTTCCCCCGACAGCACGCCTGCCGTTCCTGCTTGGCAATACCAGCAGTATCTGGGTGCGGTGGGCGTCGCCGTCACCGATTTGCGACCATCTGGCAAAGCACGCTTTGGGGATGACCAACTGGACGTTGTCGCCGAAGGTCAATATCTCGAAGCGGGAACCCGCGTTCAGGTGGTGGAAGTGGAAGGAAACCGCATCGTCGTGCAGGCGCTTCCACCTGGCGCCGCCACCTGACCCTGCTCGCGACTGCGTCCCAGGGTGCCATGCTCGCTTTGGCATAACCCCTTCCCGCAGCCGCCTGTGCCACTAAACAACTGACAGCCGCCAGCGCCATGGACTGGATCTTGCCAATCGGCCTGATTCTCCTGGGCCTCCTCCTGCTGATTGCCGAGGTGTTCATCCCGTCGGGCGGTGTGCTCTTCGTCCTGGCCATGGTGTCGTTGATTGCGGGCATCACCATGATCTTCTTTATTCCCGAGTCGCGAGGCGGCGGGGTTACCGCGGGTTTGATCACGGTCGCCATTGTCTTCGTGCTTATCCCCGTGGTGGTGGGGATGGCGTTTTACTACTGGCCGAAGACGCCCTTCGGCAAACGCTTCATCCTGGCCGCGCCACGAAGCGAGCACGATCAGCTGCCACAAGCTTTCCCCGAACGAGCCGATTTGTCGCAGCTCAAGAGCCAAGTGGGACGAACCGTGTCTCCGTTGCGTCCCAGCGGCATCGTCCTGATTCAGGGACGCCGCGTTGATGCCGAAACGGAGGGCGTGTTCGTTGAGGCGGGAAAGTATGTGCGCGTCGTGGACACGCGCCCCAGCTACGTCATCGTTCGGCCTCTCAGCCCCGATGAGGCACAATTCCTCG
>BEIM01000361.1 GCA_002898995.1 bacterium HR36 | reverse complement strand
CGACGAGCAAATGCGGCGTGGCAAATTTCTCGAGCTGCGCGATTGGCTCCGCGAAAATATTCACCGCCACGGTCAGCGTTACCGCGCTGCCGAGCTGTGCCGCAAAGTCACGGGCAAATCTCTCTCCTCCGAACCTTTGCTGACTTATCTGCGCCACAAATACGCACAACTTTATGGCATCAAAGGCCCCAGCGCGCCAGCGGCCAAACCTGCTCCAGCCAAGAAGCGCTGACTCGGCGATGGTGAGAGGGGCGCGTTCGATATTGGGGACAATGTGCCCCGTCGGCGCGGAGTCGCGTTTCGCGGTACCGGGCCAGGAATGTCCTTGTGCTGCGGCACGGGAGCTGAAGTGGCGAACTGGCCGTGGACATTCAGCCTCGGAGCGTACGCTGCCGGGCAGCCTGGTAAATGCGGGTGTAGCGATCGCGAGCTTGCCGTAGCCAATCGGCCACTCGTTTCAGACGCCGGCGCGGCTCAGCCAATTCGGCACGCCAGGCCAATAATTCGGCTTCCGAACAAGGTGGGGCAAATAGCTCTTTTTCCAGGTCAGCACGCTGGGCTTGGGGGAATTGGCGTACGGCCTCCCAGGCAGCTCGGAGCAAGGGATGGCTGTCGAGTATCCAGGCGCCGAGCAAATCATCCAGCGCGCGCCGGCGTGCTTCCGCCAGCCGATTGTCATAACGCCGCAATTGGCCCGATTCGGCCGGCCGCAGCATGGCGAACGGATTGAGGGGTACCGAACGCACCTGGGGCGGATAACGCTGTGGATCGTAAAGCGATGCGGCGATGCTCAGCCGGCAAATGCGATACCGTTCGGGGGCACCAGGGTAGCGCTGGCGGTGAAATGCCGCCTCTTGCTGTATCGCAGCGGCACCCCGGTCTGAGGGTTGAGAAACTTGCCCGGCTGCAGATCCATCAGGAAGTGGTTCGAGCATCCAGGTTTGCTGGCCTACCTCGCTCAGGCTCCAGATGACGAACTGGCGTGCTAGCGCGTAATGGGGTGCGCCTTTGAGGATGGCAATCGAGTCGGGATTCAGGATGGTTTCACCGGGCGGGAATACCAGGCGAAGCTCGGTTTGCTTGGCCCAGCCACGTCGCACCTGTTCGCGCTCACGGGCCATGGCTGTTAAAGCGTAAAAATCGAGCGTCCCTGTGCACGCCACTTTGCCCAGGACGACGTCCCGGCTCACGCTATCGCTGGAGCGGCCGAAAACGCGAGCATTGGCTCCCAACCGCAGCAGCAACTCCATGCCCCGGTCCCAACCGTACACCTGCAGGATCCACTCATAGAGCAAGTGCACACTGCCACTCATGCGTGGGTCGCCTGCGGAAATGTGCCCGGCGAGGCGTTCGTCGGTGAGATCCCACCAGCGTTGCGGTTGCCAGTGGTGAAGTCCGAGCCGCTGCAGCACACCTTCGTGGTAGAAGATGCCCAACGTCGTCAGCATACAACCGTACCAATACCCTTCGGGATCGCGCAGTTCAATCCCCTGAAACTCGCCCGGACCGAGGAAATCCAGCACTTCCTGGGGCAACGGGCACGCCTCGAGCAACCCCTTGTGCTTCAGGTCGAGGTAAATATCGGTGCCGCCGCCCCAGAGAATGTCTATCCCGCAACTGCTGGGATTGGCCTGATACTGGGCATGGAGGTAACGGATGATCTGGGAGGTGCCTCCGCCCAGGTCGCGCCAGACAAACTGCACCCGCACCTGCTCCCAGCCGGGCTGCCTTTGCAACCAGCGCTGGAAACCCCGTTCTGCCTCGTAACGAATTTCATCGCGATGCGGCGAGATGAAGACGAGGGTGTGTGTCGCTTCGGTAGTATCCCCGCAGCCGAGCAAGCCCAACGCGCTGAGCGCTGTCAAGAGATGGACGGCTTTGCGAATCACGGGCGCTGCCCCCCCCGTCTCATCTGCGCATCGTTGCCCTGCCACGCCGCCTGGTGAGTATGGAAAGACTGGACGGCTTCCGATATACTAATTATGGCCAAAGGCGGAGCCAGCTAGGCTCAGCTTTTGGTGGCGGGGCGTAGCTCAGCTTGGATTAGAGCGCCAGAATGGGGTTCTGGAGGTCGCAGGTTCAAATCCTGTCGCCCCGACTGGGATGGGAACTAACTGGGGAGGCCAGGGATTGGCCGGACATATTTTCTTGAGCGCGGGGGAACCCAGCGGCGACTTACATGCCAGCAACCTGGTTTTGGCGCTGCGGCGGTTAGAGCCGCAGTTACGCTGTAGCGGACTGGGTGGCCGGCGCTTGCAGCAGGCAGGTTGTCAGCTCTTGTTTCCGCTGGCCGAACACGCGGTGATGGGGCTTTGGCCCGCACTACGCAGCTTGCCCTTGTTTTATCAGGTCCTGCAACAGGTCGAGGACTGGTTGCGCCACCAGCGGCCGGACCTCGTTGTGCTCGTGGACAATCCTGGCTTCAATTGGCATGTGGCTCGCCGCGCAAAAAAGTTTGGCATCCCTGTCTGGTATTTTGTGCCGCCGCAACTGTGGGCGTGGGCCGGTTGGCGTGTCCGCAAGATGCGGCAACTCGTCGAACACGTGCTCAGCGGCCTACCCTTTGAAACCACTTGGTTCCGCCGGCATGGTGTCGCCACCGACTATGTCGGTCATCCGTATTGTGATGCGCTAGCCGGCCAGCCCCGAGACGAAGCTTTTATCCAAGCGCAGCACCAATCCGGCGCCACGATCGTTGGCCTGTTGCCCGGATCCCGTACCCACGAAGTCCGCCACAACTTTCCGACTTTGCTGCGAACTGCGTGTATTGTCGCCCAGCATTTCCCAGGGTTACGTTTTCTCGTCGCTTGCTACCAACAGGCACACGCTGACTGGATTGCGGACTATCTTCGCGACTCCCATGCACCACAGCCGACAAAATTCCGCGGAGTGCTACACACGCCTGTAGCGACCCCTCTTTCACCAGACCAGATAGAGGTCCACGTCGGCAAGACTGCGGCGATCATCGAAGCGGCACAGATGTGCGTTGCAGTCTCCGGTTCAGTGACGCTCGAACTTTTGTATCACGCCCGGCCGAGTTGTGTGGTGTACCGCATCAGTCCGCTGGCGCGCTGTTTGAAGCCCTTGCTGCTGACCTGTCGGTACATCACTCTGGTCAATCTGCTCGCCGAGCGCATGGTTTTCCCCGAATTCGTGAGCGTGCGCTGTCCCGCTCGTCAAATCGCTGCAGCTTTGCTCTTTTGGCTCGATAATCCGGCCGCCTGGCAGCGCTGCCGGGATGAGCTGAACCAGTTGCGGCAGCGATTTTTCCAGCCAGGGGCCTGCCAGCGTGCCGCCCAATTGATCTTACGGCGTCTGCAGACTGCGGGTCGCCGCGCTGCCTAATTGTAGCGCCTCGGTAGAGTCGCGTTGGGCAAAGCTCCTGGCGCGGGCTACCCTGCCGGTCAAACACGCTAAAGTCCGATAAGAACGCTTTCGGGTTTCCGGCATTGAGCCCCGGCGGCATTATTGCCGGGTGCTGACAAACACGGCAAATGCGTATAAAATGCCAGCGCCGACACCCCGAAAAGTCTGGGGCGGCGAGTAGCAAACATTCGTCTAGGCCCCTTAGCCAAGCGGCCTAAGGCAGCGGTTTGCAAAACCGCCATTCCCGGGTTCGAATCCCGGAGGGGCCTCTGAGCGCTCTGTTGGCCTTGCATTCACAGCGACACGTTTCATCACACTGGCGCTTTCCTACTTACCTGGAGGGCGGGTGTACGCAGAAAGTTGCACCCGTGATTCCGCCGTGCGAAACAATAGGTCGTGGCAACAGAACGCGTCTTTCACATCGTTGCGCACACGCTCAAGAGTGAGTCGCTCAATGAACGAAATCGGAGCCATCCGCACATGCGTTTCTCACCGCAGTTTGTGGATGCGGGTTG
>BEIM01000360.1 GCA_002898995.1 bacterium HR36 | reverse complement strand
AGTGGTCCTGGTACACTCCGCAAAAACTCCCAAAACCCGAATATGCTTGCCCAGTCCGGCCCTCGAGGAGAAACGCGGTGAACGAGAAACGGCGACTCGGAAAAGGTCTGGAAGCATTGCGCGGTGCTGTCGAAAAGCATAGCGGCGAAGAGCCTGCCAGCGCCATTTTGCAAGTCCCGTTGGAGCAAATCGAAACCAATCCCCTCCAGCCTCGGCGGGACTTCGATCCTCAGGAACTGGCAGCACTCAAACAGAGTCTGGAAAGTCACGGCCTATTGCAGCCGATTCTTGTCCGCCCTACAAGCCGGGGTTACCAGGTGGTAGTAGGAGAACGTCGGCTTCGTGCCGCCCGCGAGGCAGGTTGGAAAGAGATCCCCGTTCGCATTGTGGACTTCAACGACCAGCAAGTTTTCGAGGCGGCTCTTGTCGAAAACCTGCACCGCTCGGACTTGAATGCGCTTGAAAAAGCCCAGGGCTTTGCCGAATATTGCAAACGATACGGGGTGACCCACGAAGAACTGGCCCGCCGCCTCGGCTTGGATCGCTCCACGGTCACCAATTTCATCCGTCTGCTGGATTTGCCTGCCGCTGTTCAGGAAGCCTTGCGTACGGGACAAATCAGTTTCGGCCATGCCCGCGCTTTACTGGGGCTAAACAACCCGCAACGCCAGGAGGAGCTGTGCCGGGAGATCATCGCGCGCGGGCTATCGGTTCGGGTGGTGGAACAGATAGTCCGCCAGGAAACCGACAGTGCCCCACCTGTACGCAATGCTGCCCAACTGCAACCTGCCTCCGCCGCTGTCAAGACGCCGCATGTCCAGGCCATCGAAGACGAACTGCGGCAGCGTCTGGCGACGCGCGTCGAAATCCGACTCCGCGGCAAAGAAAAGGGCCAAATCGTTTTACATTTCCTCAACAACGATGATTTCGAACGCCTGGTCTCGCAACTTCGCCGCTAAAGCTTGGTAGCTGCCCATGATTGTTATCTATCCGAGCTTGTCACTATCCGCTCCCAGCTTGTCATTGCTGTCTTGCCTGGCCAACGCAAGAGCGGTCGTCGCTAAGCGCGGGCCAGCAAGCCCATCTCCAGGCGCGACGCCTCGCCTATGTTGCCGTGGTGCTCCCCTATCCAAGATGGAGCGTGTGGCCTAGAATTGGGCAAGCGTAGTGCCAAGCCGGCGTAGCTCAACGGCAGAGCACCGCTTTCGTAAAGCGGGGGTTGTGGGTTCAAATCCCACCGCCGGCTTTTGCGTTCCGTTGAGGGAGTGGGCCGACCCGCGAAAGCTGCACGCTCATGCTGGTGCCCTCACACACGCGGACAGTTGCGCGGGTGGGTTCTTGCATGCTTCTGGTGCAGCGGCTGGAGAGCCGCGGCTTTTTTCGTCGCCGCCAGGTTGTATAACAGTCCGCCAAATAGCCCGATGCTCGCTACGGCCCGGTGTCCATTGGCGTGGCTGAACATGGTAGCGGGGAATTCACGGGGAAAATGTCCATGCGCTGGTCGGGAGTATCGCTGGGGATTCTGGGGACTGTGCTGGTGAGTTGGCCCTGGTGTGTGCCGGGTGCGAACGCGGAGAAGTTTATCGGTGCCGGCAAGCGGCCATCGCCGCCTAAGGAATCCCCGCTCACGCCCGAAGAAGAAAGGGCAACGTTTGCTTTACCGCCCAATTTCGAAATCGAACTGGTGGCCAGCGAACCGGATGTCCCCAAACCGATCACCGTGGTCTGGGACAGCGCGGGCCGGATGTGGACCATGACCGCTGTGGAATATCCCGTGGACGCCAATGATGACCCGCAAAAAGCCCAGGCCTTGTTTGCCCAGGGCGGCCGCGATCGCGTCCTGGTTTTTGATTCACCGTATGGTCCGGGGCCACACCGCCCGCGAACATTCGCGGAAGGCCTGGCGATTCCCCTGGGATTATTGCCCTATCGCGACGGTGTATTTGTGCAGTATGGGAGCGAAATACTCTTTTTACGCGATAGCGATGGTGATGGCCAGGCTGATAAGCGGGAAGTAGTGCTCAGCGGTTTTGGAATTCAGGACTCGCATCTGTATCCGCATCAATTCACGCGCGGGCCTGGTAACTGGATTTATCTGGCCCAGGGGGCGTTCAATCGCTCGGTGGTGCGAACGCGCGACGGTCAGCAGGTGCGCTTCGATTATTGCAAAATGGCCCGGTTTCAGCCCGATGGCAGCCGCTTCGAGATCGTCGCCTGCGGGCTGAACAATATCTGGGGTTTTGTCATCACCCGGCAGGGCGAAATGTTTATTCAAGAGGCGAACGACCTGGGTTACAGTGTGGTGCCGTTGATGCTCGGGGCGAATTTTCCCGGGCATGGCATGGAAAAGTTGCGGCCGTATGCCCCGTGGCAGCCAGCAATCGGCGATCATTTTCGCCTCGGCGGCACCGGTCTGTCGGGCCTGGCTTATGCGGAAGACGAGGATGGCTGGCCAAATCCCTATCGCTACGTGATGTACATAGCCAATCCCATTCTGCAGCGAATCCAGGCAATTCGCTTGCTCCCCGATGGCCCCCATTACCGTCTCGAACGGCTTGCTGACTTTCTGCTTTCTTCCGGCGAATGGTTCCGCCCAGTGGCCATCCACTTCGGACCCGATGGCTGCTTGTACGTGGTGGACTGGTACAACAAACTCATTTCGCATAACGAAGTGCCCCGGCATCATCCCGAACGGGATAAGACGCGCGGCCGGATTTGGCGCATCCGCCACGTCCGCCAGCCGCGTCGGCAGGTGCCGAACCTGCAGCAAGTCCGCGAGGTGGAATTGTTGCGCTATCTGGCTTCAGCCAATACTTGGGAAGCCCGTAGCGCTTGGCAAGAGATCGTGGATCGGCAAGCGCTGGCTCTGGCGCCGCAGTTGCAAGCACTGGCGCGCGATCGGCAACAAGCGGCGGATGTGCGGATTCGCGCCTTGTGGGCGTTGGAAGGACTGCGTCGCGCCGACCAAGAAACGGTGCACCTCCTACTCCGCGATCCCAATCGGAACGTCCGCCGAGAGGCCGTGCGTGTTCTCGGTACGCAGGGTTTTCCTGCCAGTGTCGTGTGCCAGCTGCTCGAACCGCTCAGCGAAGACGCCGATCCCCAGGTGCGCGCTGAAGTGATCCATACGCTTGGCCAGCTCAGCCCGCCGACTGCCGAAAGCTTGCAGTTGCTGGTGCGGATGGGAAAAGCAAGGCTCGATGGGCCGACCATGAAACTGCAGCAGGGAGGCGTTCTCGCCAAGCTTGGCGCTGCCCATGACCGCGATTTTGAACGCTATCTGGTTCGCGCGGCCCTGGAAAAACATCCCGAGGCTTTGGCCGATTGGCTGACCTCGCCCGCAGCCCAACAACTCCCATTGGAAAATCGCCTGCTGGCGGTGCTCGCCTTGCCGGTAAGGCAATCGGCCCAGCATCTGGCACAGCTCCTGCCCAAACTCCCGCGCTTGCCAGACGAAGAAGAACTGCTCCGCCTGTGCGAGGCGGCGGAAGTGGCAGAAGTACGCGCTGCGCTCTGCTCGTTGTTTCATCGCCGCGAAATTCTCGAAGTGCTTCTCAGCATTCATCCGCGCGTTCCTCATCCACCGCTGCACCCGTTGCTGGAAGAGGCCGGGCAGCGCCTGTGGTCTGGCACCGAACAGGAGCGGGACCTGGCCATTCGCCTAGCGGCTACATTTCGCCTCCAGGTGCTGGAAAAACCGCTGCTGGAGTTGGTGTCCAGCCCGCAGAGTTCAGAGGCGCTGAAGCTGGCAGCTCTGCGCGCGCTGCGGGAGATGCAGGTGAGTCGGGGAGATGCTTTGGCGCAGCTCATTCGCCAGTTGCCCCCAGGACGATTGCGGAGTGAGGCGGTGCTCGCACTGGTGAACAGCCAAGATGCACACGC
>BEIM01000359.1 GCA_002898995.1 bacterium HR36 | reverse complement strand
CGCCGCTGGCCGATGCCCCGGTGGCATCCCTTTTGCCAGAGCACCAGGAGCTTCGTTCTGCCATTAATTGTTTGCGTTGGCTGCTGGAATATTACCTGGCGACAGGTCAGCACGCGCAGGCCGAGGCGGTACTGTTGGCGCAGTGGAAACTCATAGCGTCGCTCGACGATGACCCCTTTCTGATCGGCCAGTTGGTCGGCGTGGCCTTGGAAGGTCTGGCCATAGCCAGCATCGAGCGAAGCCTGGCCATGCAAGAGCTGTCGCCGAGGACACGCCAGCTTCTGGCCAGCGAGTTGCAGCAGCATAAGAAGTTGAATCGCTTCCTGTGGATGGTTCGTTCGGATCGGGCACTATGGCATGAAACTTTCGAGCGTGTCTCCGCTGGGCGAGCCTCCTGGCCGCGGTTTGTGCGAGAGATCGCTTACGCTATAGGCCCCTCTTCCTCCGGCTCCGGTTCCAACGATTGGTGGGACAACGCTCAAAAGTTCTTCACGGAAAGATTGCCGGAACAAGCCGAATACGGCTTGACCTATGTATATCGCCACCGGTCTCATGCGCGCATCCTGCGTATTTGCAACGAGCTGGAGCGTGCTGCGCACCTGCCTGGCGATCAGCTGATACGGAAATGGGAGGATCTGCTCGACAGGCTTACCAGGGATGCAGAGCAGCGGTCAGGACGGTTTGACATTTTCTGGCACATCCTGACTGCTTGGAATCGTGTAGCCACGGCCCACCTGTCGCGGCAGGCCCGGTTCGATGCGGCACTGGCAGGGTTGGCGGCGGAGGAATTTCGCTTGCAGCACGGTCGCTGGCCCGCGGACTGGAGCGAACTGGTGCCGCAATTTTTGCCCCAGGTGCCGCCAGACCCCTGGACTGGCCGACCCATGCTGCTGCGGGCCACCAGCGAAGGAATAGTCATTTATTCGGTGGGACATAACGGCGCCGATGATGGCGGCCATCCGGAGCGCGATATCGTGTTCCGCCTGTACGATCCCGACAAGCGCAATCTGCCACCACTGCCCGAGAAACCCGCCGGCTCGTTGCCGTAATGCTTTCGAAGCCGCTGAGTTATGGTCGCAGCGCGACCGACAAACCGGGTGAATTGTTTCCGGGCCGCAACTCCAACCGCGGTACTGGTTTTTCTTACACGCCAACTTTCAACCATCCCATGCGCCATCTCGTTGCGCTCGCCTTAGCCGATGCGGGATTGCGATAATCACGCCGGCATGGGACTACGGCTTCCGCCAGCGAACTCACCCCGTCAAGGGCGGTGGGCGTCAGCCCACTGTTCCTGATTGCAAGCGCGAACGTTTGCCATCGGAATTGGCACATTTGCGACGTACGAACGGGTGTACACCCCAGAGCGGCAGCGGTTAGCCCGCCGGGGTTTGGGCAACGTGTGTGCAATGGCCCACGGGCGCACGTTCGGAATCACACATCGCGCCCGACAAGAGTGGCCGGCGTTAATTCGCCGTGCTAGACACGATGCGAATTTCGAGCCCACCAAGCTCCCCAGGAGGCACACCGACGCGTGAGTGTTGGTTTGCCGTCCCAGAACGAACTTCACCACGCTGTCCACACCTCTTCCCAGTCTCCTTCGCGTCCTTTCGGGAAAAATAACCACTCGCCGTGCGGAGCAGAAAGGAAACGCAAAGAAAGGAAAAAACCTGCGGCAATTGAAAGCGTGCCCGAGAGCAGCAGCCCTGGGCGACCTCGCGAGCAAGACCCTCGCACCAATATGCACACCACCGCGGCCGCTTGAGCCGAGCAACACTGACCACACATGCCGCACTCGCTGTTTTATCAGTTGGCAACCCACAACACTACACGGAGGCGGTTCCAAATCTCGTCCTTCCCCTGTTGACAAGTGCTTTCACTTCTTTGCTGCTGCCGGGTACGGGGGAACCAGGTCCCTGACGATCGCCACACTCTTCACGCCCAGTGAACCCCACCCGTCTCACTTCTTATCCGTCCCAGGGCTGCGTAACCGCGCAGCCGGTGGGCACCGCTCTCGCCGCCCGTCTGACTTTTGTCCGTCCCAGGGTAGTTACCCTCCGATCACCGATCCTGTTTACGCGAACGACCGGATCCCACAGCTGGGTTACGCAAAAAGTGGCACGGGGTCTTGACGTTTGTGTTGCCGCGACTATGTTTTATTTGGGAAGTGAGATACAATCTCAACACGGAGGCGAGTCGTGATAGGTACGGGTTTCCTCTTAGAAGAACTCGACCGCGGCGAGTTGGCGGAAGTCATTTGTGTGGAAGGAAATAAGGATTGGATTGCAAGAATGGCGGAATTGGGTATCCGCCCTGGCCAGCAAGTCCGCGTTCTGCAACCTGGTTCTCCCTGTCTCGTAAGTTTGGACGGTAGTCGGCTGAGTCTCCGATTGGGAAACTCTGGCCGCGTATGGGTCGTACGTTCTGGGGCTAATCACGCCCCTCGGTAGGAACCTCGCCGCTTGATGATACTACGACTTCAATCCAACCGCTCAGCTGTAACTTGGAAGCGGACAGGATTCCTAAGCAGTAACAGGGGTCTCCGGGAACGGCATGGCTGAACTGAAATTGCGACTCAGTCAATTGACTCCAGGTCAACGCGGGCGGATCGCCGCTGTCGAAGGTGAGGATTATTTGAGCCGGCGGTTGCTAGAGATGGGCCTGCTGGAGGGGGAAGTAGTGGAGGTGTTGACGCTTGCACCCCTGGGAGACCCAATGGAACTTCGGCTTGGCGATTACCGGCTCAGCTTGCGTCACAGCGAAGCTCAGCGCGTGGTCGTTTCCCTCGAAACGGACTGATTTTTGGTCGTAGCCGGTGATTCGGAAGACAAGCGCCCCGAAATAGCGGCTAAACGCAAGGGACTACGTCAGGATTTGCCAGAATCCATTTGAAAACAAGCACATTTTATCGCCGAAGCATCCTCCAACGAGCCTGAAATTCCATGCAGCAGCCAACTGCAGCCCTACCAACACATACACAAGCCAGCTCATCCTCTTGGGTTACGCCAGGCGAGAAAGTCTCTTCTGCGGAGAGTGCTGGTGGCAAAGTCATTCGCATTGCATTGATCGGAAATCCCAACACGGGGAAAACCACGCTTTTCAATGCGCTGTGCGGATTGCGGCAGAAGACGGGCAATTATCCGGGCGTTACGGTGGAGATCAAGAAGGGCCGGTTTAATCATGCAGTCCATCTCGTCGAGGTCGTGGATTTGCCTGGCACATATAGTTTGTCTCCCCGTAGCCCTGACGAGATGCTTGCCGTAGAGCTCGTGCTGGGCCTGCGACCAGATGAACCAGCTCCCGACGTCTTGGTAAACATCGTGGACGCTTCCAACCTTGAGAGAAACCTTTACCTAACGTGCCAGCTGTTAGAGCTGGGTAAACCCGTGGTGGTAGCCCTCAACATGATGGACTTGGTGGCACGGCAAGGCAGGGAAATAGACACCGCGACCTTAGAAACGCGCTTGGATGTCCCCGTTGTCCCGATTCAAGCGAATAAAAAAATCGGTTTGGAGACGCTCAAGAATCGAATTGTGCAAGCGGCTCATGACCCAGCGCCGAAAAATCCGTCGGTGTTTCCAAACGAATTTGAGACAGAGGTGGACCGGCTGGCCGCATGGTTGGATGAGCGTGGCAGCAGTTTGCCCCATGCTCCTGCAGAGCTACAAGCCTCTGGTCAGTCGATTCGCTGGCCTCGCTTTTTGCTGAAACGGCTCTTACTAGACGCAGGTGGATCGGTGGAACGACATTTTGCTTCACGATACGGAGAGGAATTAGTGCGCGTGGTGCAGGCAGGGCGTCAGCGTCTGGCGGAGCAAGGCATCGCCTTGGCGGGACTGGAGCCACGTACCCGTTACGCCTGGCTGCGTGAGCGGTTGCGAGGATGTCTCCAACAGGTGCGCG
>BEIM01000358.1 GCA_002898995.1 bacterium HR36 | reverse complement strand
CTCCTGAGCACGCACCCGATCCAGGTTGATCTGCCCGGGGTGCGCGAAGGCCTCCTGCACTGCTTTCTTGGTGATCTCGTTGAAGGTAACACGGCGAACCCGTTCCTCAGATAACCCCAGCGCCTCCTTGAGGTGCCAGGCGATTGCCTCGCCTTCTCGGTCGGGATCAGGAGCTAGGAAAACCAGTTGTGCTTGTTCAGCTTTTTTCTTCAATTCGGCCAGAACCTGCTTACGCTCGGGAAGGTTTTGATAGGTGGGAATCCAGCCCCCAGCAATGTCAATCCCGAACCGGGCTTTGGGCAGATCGCGAACGTGGCCTTTGCTGGCTGCTACCTCGTATTCGGGACCCAGGTATTTGCTTATCGTTTTTGCTTTCGCTGGCGATTCGACAATCACCAGGTGCCGCTTCTTCCTCGAACCCACGTTAACGACCTCCTTGGGAGTAGTCCGTGCAAGTTTCTCCGACACATCTGCCCATCATGGCCTGACCCCACCGATTTTGGGCTAGTACCAAGCAGCTGTGAGGGCCTTCAGCCATGGCGGGCGACAGCTACGGTGTTTCGGTCGCTGTGCCCGTCAGTGTTGCCATTCTACGTCGTTTGGACAAGCCATCGTCTGACTCTCACGTATGCTGCATCGTAAGCTCTCGGGTACCGCAAGGGCAAGTGCCATTCTGCGAATGTTTTCTTCCTATGGTCCAGATTGGTTCTGGTCGCTTCGGTTATACAATCACAGTGCTAGGCTCTGGCACAGCCGCTACCTAACCGATAAGACAAAGCTGCAGGGATTGTCAAGTCGGGGGTCCAGCATTTGCGCAAAATTGTGGAACGTGCGCCAAAAAATTCCGTAGCCCAAATCTGAGCAATGACGGAAAATTGGTGAGCTTTGCCGCAACCTAAGGCACCGTAACGGAGTCTCAAAGGTGCCGATCAGCGAGGGAATGCGATGGCTTGGCAAGGGTTCGAGGTCTTCCGACGCCGACAGAAGGTGATTCTGGCAACTCTGGCCGTCCTCGCGATGGTGCTGTTCATCGTCGGGGACGTGCTGATAGGTGTGCGGCTCGGCCATTACGGGCTGGGTTACGGGCTGCGGAGTCTGTTTTACGATACGCGGCTGGAACAGTTGCTCGAGTTGCACGACCGGCGGGTTGCAGCCATACGCACCCTGCTGATTGCCCATGCCCGTGGCCGAGAGCGCTGGCTTATGAGCCGATTCAAGGTGTCCGACCCGAAAGACATCAAAGACGAAAACCTCCGCAAAGAACACGATAAGGAGATTGCCCAGGCCAGCAGAACCTGGTTGGGACAACTCTATCAGCAGGTGGTCTTCGCCGGCCTGGCTGGGGAAACGTTCGGTTTGGATGCCGAAGGGCTGTTGCAATTTGCTTACTGGAAAGAAGAGGCTGACCGTCTCGGCATCGTAGTGGCGCCGAGCATCATTCAACAGGAGTTTGAGCGTTTCACCTTTGGCCAGGTGAATGAACTCGAATTGCGGCGCATCATCCAACAAGATGTGCGTTACTTGGCTTCGAGCGAGGAATTGCTTCAGTGGTGGGGGATGAAATTCGCGCGGCTTTGGCCCGCCGAATAGTGTCTGGCACAGCGCCCCAACGGGCTCATGCACCTACCTTATTCGACTTGTGGCAAGCCTACCGCGAACTCGGCACCTCTTTGCCGCAGGTTGCTTGGATTACGCTAGATGTCAATGAGGAGCGGTTTGTTCGATCTGTGCCTGAGCCGACCGACCAGGAGTTGCAAAGTTTTTTTGAAAAATATAAACAGCAAGAGCCAGACCCGTTGCGTGCCGAACCAGGTTTTCGCGTGCCCACGCGTTACCGTGTGGAGTTCATTTATGCGGATGTTCGCTATGACGCCAAGGACCCCGCCCGAACAGGAGAGGCCTGGCCACATTATCGCCAGCTCGCCGAGGCTGGCTGGGGTTTAGCACCGTTGCTGGGACTAACTCCTGCTCTTTCAAGTGCTGGACCGTTCCTGCCCGCCCTTGCCACACACGGGCTGAGCTTGAAAGTGCCTGCTTATGAACGCTATCTGGCCTTGCGAGATAGCCGGTTCCGCCTCAATGAGCCCCGCGCCAGTTATGCTCGAACAGGAACGCCATGGGGGCAGCGGATTCACCACCACGGGCTGTTACCGCCGGGGAGCGGGCCCTGGTATCGGCCAGGGGCGGCGGAGATGGAGCAGGCAACGCAAGCGGTGCTTCAGACCATATCAGCGTTGGCTAACCTGCCGGCGGTCTCCAACCCGGCGGTGGCTATGTCGCGGCCGATAACAGTGCGGGCGCCTTATGCGGAATGCCTGGCCCTTGATCTGGCCGGTAGCCTTGCCCACCACCTAGGGTTGACCGTTGCCCTGGCTGCTCCTGTGGTCGCCGGGCCCGAACCTGGCTCGTTTTGGCCTACTGCGCAGGTAACCACGGTCGCAGCCGCCTGTTTGGTAGGACAGTTGGCCGGCCCCGGGATTCCCACGTGGACGGACCCGCTTTGGCGTGAGACATATCGTCCGCTACAAAACGTCCCCATACTTCGTCTAGCGCCCGTGGGAGAAGGCTTAGCCCTGGCGTGGTGGATGCCGACCCACTACGTGCCCTTTACCGATGTCGCAAACGAGTTAGAGCTGGACTTCCTAAGGAGTCAGGTAACGCGCCTGCTGGATGGCGACCTCCAGCGCTTGCAGAAAGACCTTTCCGAATACCAGAAGCTGTACGAGAAAGCCTATCGGGAATGGCGTAAGTTGCAGCGCAAGCTTGGTACAGAGCGGTTTACACCGCCACCGTTCGGACCTAACAAAGAACCCCTTCAGGCCTACCTGGAACGTTTCTGCCAGGCCCGTGGCTTGCGCTACTTCCCCATGCCCCAACCGCGAAACCGATTCGAGCTTATGCCGCGAGCCTCAGGCGAGTTGGGCAAAATTCTCTATCCCCTGTATGTCGAAGCGTTCGCACCGCCGCCAGCCACTCACCCACTGGAAGCCTTCCGCGAAGAATTGGAATTTGCTGACACGTTGATCCAAGGACGCCGATTGCTCATGGATCTCCAAAGCCAGCAGGACAAGGCCGAGCCGACACAAGAGCAATATGGCCTGTATCAGGGGCGCTATCTGATTCCCAAGGGCATGCCGCAGCACCGGGCCCTCATTTGGAAAGCGGAGGAATCGCCTGGCTATGTGCCCCGTTTCGAGGAAGTACGCGAGCAAGTGCGCCAGGCCTGGACCAAACAAAAAGCACGGGAGCTTGCTCAGAAACACGCCGAGGAACTCGCGGAACGCATTCGCCAGCTCCACCAGCAACGCCAGTCTTCTTTGGAGGATGTTTTGCGCGAACTCCGCGGCGACCCTAACTTCCCCGAGCTGGATAAGATGCAGACAGTGGAATTGCGCCGTTTTCAATACCAAGTTGTTTCGCGACCGGTTACGGGCTTGGAAAAATCGCTTCCCGGCCCAGCTTTTCGCGCCATTCGCTACCCACCCGTTGTGGACTATCCGGAAAGAGATTTCTTGCAGCAAGCTCTCGATCACCTGCGCCAGTCAGGCGACACTTGGATTACGACAAATCAGCCGGGGGACAAAGTGCATTTGCTGGTGCTTGTTAACGAGCCGCGCTTCCCGACACCCACGGAGTTCGCTATGGACTACCTGCGTCGCCCGACGGATTCCCGCATTCGGGTGGAGGATGCTTCTGGTTCTGACGAAAGCTTGGAAGAATGGGTGAGCAGGCGTCGCCAACGCCAGTACCGCGAACAATTCCTTCAATTTTTGCGCCAGCGTTACGGTCTGGACGATGAAAAATGGCGCCAACTCCAGGATCACACCCGCCGATACTTAGGAAGTTAGACCGGCCTCACAATGCCCGGCCGGTGGGCAGTTCCGTACTTACACCCATTGGAACGGGTTTT
>BEIM01000357.1 GCA_002898995.1 bacterium HR36 | reverse complement strand
TAGCGTCTCAAACCCGATCCACTGCGGCAAAAAACGCTGGAGTGAGTGGTCCAGTGAACATGTCGCCCATCTGCGCGTATCCTAGAATGCCCTTGAACAACGTGGCGATAGGGATACTGAGCACAATGGCCTGTTTGAACGCAACCCCGGGGAATTTGAGGAACCTCAGTGAAGGGCCGCTGGTCAGAAGAGGGAAAGGAAAATGGCTAAAAGGGTCGGATTGCAAGGCAAAAGCGCTAAAAGCAGCGGCCGACGGGAGTGCGGAACCAGCGAGGAGGCATAGCCGAATGCGCGGCTGGTTTGTGACGGGAACAGATACGGGGGTAGGTAAGACCATCGTGGCGGCGACGTTGGCACGGTGGTGCCGAAGTTGGGGCCAGCGAGTTGGCGTATGCAAGCCGGTAGCAACCGGCGCAGCCGAAGGCCAGATCAGCGAAGATACCCGGGCTCTGCTTGAGGCCGCAGAACTCACGCCCGACTGGGCTCAATGGGTGACACCATTCACCTTCGCCGAGCCGGCTGCTCCGACCGTAGCCGCACGCCGAGCAGGCAAGCATCTGGAATGGGAGGCGGTTATCGCTGCGGTGCAGGCTTGGCATGCGTGGGCCGATTGGCTGGTAGTGGAAGGGGTAGGCGGCTTGTTATGTCCGTTGACCGAGGGGCGTACCGCGGCCGACCTTGCAAAAGCTATCGGCCTACCGCTGGTGATCGTAGCGCGAACCGCGTTGGGTACGCTGAATCACACTCTGCTTACGGTGGAAGCCGCGCAGCGGCGGCAATTGCCCATCGCTGGCATTGTGCTCAACGAAGCAACACCGCCTACCGGAAGCTACGCCGAGCAAACGTGCGAAGAGGAGTTGGGCCGCTGGCTGAGGGTGCCGATTCTCGGACGGGTAGCGCATAGCGACAATCCGACGGCTTCCGCGTGGCGTGTCCTGCGGCAAATCGCCTGGGATGAGCTCGCAGGCGTAGTCCCGTCGGATCAGTCGCCGAGGAAGCTGAGGCACAAGCAATGACACTGCTGGCATTTCGCTGCGGAGCGTGTGGCCGGGTGATTGCGGTAGCAGAAAGCTACCGCGGGCACGAGGTATGCTGTGGGGGATGCGGGCAAAACGTTCGGGTACCGCAGGACGCCCTCAGCGTCCAGTTACCCACCGTTTCCGAAATTGCAGCTGGCTCGGCTCCCGACGTAGAACGAGTAGAAGAGGCGGCCGCGGGTTTCTTCCCCGCGACACCAGAGTTGACCATGCCGGTGGCAGCGGAAGCGGTTTCGGCAACTGGTCAGCCCCAGCAAGATGGCTCAGTGGATGGCGAGCGCTTAACGCAAACCGCCGGCCCGCCGACCGCAGCAACACATCTAGAGCAAGCCATCGAAGCCGAAGGGGAGGCCGGAATTACGCAGGATGCACAACAAGTCAGCCCGGCAGCGGAACCTTCCGCGCTGGCGGGGACGAACGAGGAATCGCCCTGGCAAACGGTAGGCCCTGAAAGTGTCGCTGTGGTCGAGCGGCGCGTTCGCCCTCCGGCTGCAGTGAGCCGACGACGTATCCCCATCAGTTTCTGGCTGCTGGCGGTTCTGGTGCCAACTACGGTAACGTTTGTGGCGATTTCAGTGATTCTGTTTCGACTTTGGATGGCGGAGGTGGCGAAAAAAGAAAGGCACCCGTTGGAAGATTTGCCGGATACGGTAGAAGCAATCACGGATGTTGGGGGCAGACCTCTAGTCGTCAACCCTGTCCAAACCCCGCCGGAAGGAGCAGTTGTTCGCCTAGGCGAGACCAAACGCTACGACGGCATCGAAGTAACGCCAGTCCGGGTGTGTTGGCAGCAAGTAACCTACGCCCGCACTCAGGATGGCCGAATGAGCGTCCGTCACCCCGACCAGATGTTGGCTCTGTACCTGCGCATTCGCAATGTTAGCGACCACATTTTCCAGCCGTTTGAGCCGATTTACAATGCGGCCTATCGCGCAGACCGGGCGGTATACACTTATCTGACCGTCGGCGAAGAACGGTACTATGGCCCGCTGCAGGACGTGGCTTTGGAACGCATTGAGGGCCAGGTGATCCAGGAACTCTGGCCGATGCCTGCGGAAAAATCAGAAGCGGCAACCAAAAGAGCCAACGGGATGGGTGTCAACCCGCAAAATGGCACTGACACGCGGGCGGCCTTGGAACAGCAAGAAGGGCGAGCGTCGGCTCAGCGTGCCCCCGAACTGGAAACACTGGTGCTGGCTTACCAATCTCCGAGTAAGCGCAAGGTCAGCGATGCACTGCAAGGATTGCCAGCGGAGACGGTGTTGCGCTGGCATGTGCAATTGCGCAAAGGGCGGCAAGACCGTGTCCTCCGAGGAAAGGGGGCTCGGCTAGTATGGCTGACAACAGTCGTACCGGTGGAATTCACAGTCGGGCAAATCGAGAAGGGCGCTCCATAGGCTATGACGTTAGCGCAGCGGCTAGCAGACAAATGGGCAGGATGGTGGCAAGCTAAATGGCAGGCCTCGCATCAATTGGCCGGCCCATGGGATCGCACCTGGTTGGGGCAGGCACGCGTCATCATCACCGGGGCTTCGCGGGGCATCGGCGAAGCGTTAGCGAAGCGGCTCAGTTTTTACGGAGCGCACCTATGCCTGGCCGCTCGTTCCACCGAAAAGGTCCACCGCCTGGCCCAGCACCTGCGCACCTTCGGCCGCAGTCAAATTATTGCCCTGGGCATGGACGTTACCAAGCCCGAGGACCGCAAGCTATTGATTGACGGGACGGTGTACTACTTGGGCGGCCTGGACGTGTTGATCAACAACGCTGGGGTCGGAGCAAGCGGCCTGTTTGAGGAGGGTAGCCCAGAACGGCTGCGGCAGATCATGGAGACGAACTTTTTCGCCGCGGTGGAGTTAATCCGTCTGGCCATACCCCACCTGGAAAAGAGCCCTGTTGGTGGCATGATTGTCAACATTTCTTCAGTGCTTGGCCGGCGCGGCATACCGGGTTACGCGGATTATTGCGCGAGTAAATTCGCCTTGACGGGCTTTTCCGAGGCTTTGCGAGCGGAGTTGGTGCGGCAGGGAATTCACGTGCTTACCGTGTTGCCTGGCCTGATTGACACGCCGTTTAATCAACACATGCTGGAAGCGCGATTTCGCCCGCCCTGGCGCGAACCGGAACGCATGTCGGCCAGCCAGTGTGCGCGAGAAATTGTCGCGGCCATGCTCAAACGAAAAAACGAAGTCGTGCTTACCGCGGGTGGCAAATTCCTCGTGTGGTCGAATCGGCTGCTGCCCTTCGTGGTGGATTGGGTCTTGGCCCGAATGATGCGGCGGTACCCATGACCCTGACCTTGCGGGATTGGACCGTAGGCGATTCGCTCCTACACCGCATGGATGGGCGGTGGAAACTGCTCGCGGTGTTGACGACAGCAGTGGCTGTGGTACTGAGCGACAGCTGGCTGGTGGCAGGATTGGCCCTGGCAAGTACGGTGTGCTGGCTGCGGTACGCTGGTTTACCTTGGCATTGGCTCGCTTCGCGCCTGGGAAGTATTGCCGGCTTTCTGGTGGCTGTGGCGATCGTCCTACCCCTTACCCTGCCCAGCGAGCCGCTAGAGCAATGGAGGCTCGGCCCGCTTCGCCTTTCGTTGCGGGGACTGGAGCTGGCCGCGCTTATTACCCTCCGCGCCCTTACGGTAAGTGGCCTGGCTCTGCTGTTGTTGGCCACGACGCCGTGGGATCGACTGATCCGAGGCATGCTGGGGCTGGCGGTGCCGAATCTCCTAGTGCAGCTGTTGAGCATGAGTCTGCGCTATGTGTACTTGTTGGGGGCGGAATTAGCGCGAATGCGTCTTGCCTTGCGGGCGCGGGCGTATCGCCATCGGTTTACCAGACATAGCTATCGCACGGCGGCATGTGTGGTGGGTATGCTGCTGG
>BEIM01000356.1 GCA_002898995.1 bacterium HR36 | reverse complement strand
GTTGCGGTACTTCTATGGGGCCCCGCCAAGTTTGACCGCCGTCCACGCTTCGCATCACATACAAGCCCGAATAATAGTCCGAAACGCCGAGATGTTTTTGCAATGTGATGATCGCACAAGGTGGTGCATCAGCACCTTGACCTGGAAAAGTGGCAGCTCGAGGATGAAACCAACAAAACTCGGGATGGGGTCCACGGACCACGACCCGGCGCTGAATGCGTGGCAATTCTCTAACTCGGCCGGGCTGCGAAGAAAGATTAGAGTTTGGAGCTGGCAGGTCAGGCAGTCCGAGAGCCTGCTCGGCGGCTCGTAACATGAGCGGTTCACATAACGGCGCCACCCAGCAATAGCTATCGGCATAACCTTCCTGCCAACATTTGTCCGTAGGAATATATCCAGGGGCGCCGTCGCCATAGCCAGCCGTCATAATAAAGCTGTCAGGTCGCATGCGCTGCAGCGCCAGTTGGTAACCGACGAACGTTTCCGCTGGCAAAATCAAAAAACAGGCAGCCCCGTGATTGAAACGAAGGCAGGGGATAAGTATGGGGCGTCCCTCGGCTAACCGCGCGCGCCAGCTCAGTCCCAAAGCGGCTGAAATCCGTCGCCACTTGGCAGATCGCGTATCTTCGTGAGGCTGGTCCAAGATACGCTGCATCTGCGCTATGCGAAATACCCCTGTATCGCGCGGCGGCAGAAATAACTCGGCGCTACGCCACTCGATATTTTGCAAAAAAGAGCGCTTTTGCTGCCGCCACGCATGCTCCATAGCCTGGTAGAGGCGTTCGGCTAACGCGGGCCGGTTAGATGGATCCCCAGTGTTATACTTGCCGGCGGTGACATCCCCCGCGCAGCCCGTGAAGTAAACGTGCAGAACCCCGGGATGAGCGCGCTCCCAGCGTTGCCGGGCCAAACCTGGAAAATCTGCGGAAACCTCGCCATGACCGTAATAGCTCATAGGGTGTACGGCGTAACAGCTCCAGACAACTACTGGCTTTTCCCCGTTCCACAAGCTGAACATTCTCAGGTACGGATCAATCTCTCCTTCGGGTGCACGGTGAATATCCCCCGAGGTACTGTTGCGAATCCAGGCCACTTTGCCGTCGGGCAAAACAACGCGACGGTTGGAAGCGATACGCTCGACACGTGCTTGGCCCCAGCCGATGTGTGTCACAGGTTCGGCGCGGTTCATGCTCGCCTTAGCAGCTTCGGCTATCTGGGATATCGCCCGTTCAAAAAACTGAGCATCGCATATCCAGTTCCGCAGCCCCTGGGTATCGAGCAGCTTCTGGGCGTACAGGTCAAAAATGGGGGCATCATGTTGGTGCACGGTAGCAAGGAGAATCCGCGCCGGTGAAGTGCCTACCGCCTGAGCCAAAACCTGGCGGCAACGATCGTAAGCATCATTATTGAGTTGGCACCAATCTATCGCCACAACGACTACAGGTGGCCAGGTATCGTCGGGGTTGGTCTGGGAATGGCGGCGCAGCAGGACAAAGCCTTTCGTCCAAAGCGGATCAGCCACGATCTTAGCGTTAGCCACGCCACCGCCCATGCAAGCGTGGCCAGGCGGGATGGTGACCTCGACGGTGAATGTACTGACATACCAGGCCTTTTTTTCTGCCTCGGGCCGAGTGCTCTCTCTCGACATCCCAAGCGCGAATAACAGCGCAAGCCCCAGTAAAATCGTCATTTGCCGCATGGCCGTCTCCGCAGAGTGGGCGTCATCGGAACTAGTCGTCTTTTGGCTGCAGGACGCACGTCCCATGTGGTCATACTATTGCGAGTGGTGGGCAAAACCAGCATCAGCGACGAAATTTGCCAGGCCGGTCTTGTCGGCTTCGTAAACTAAATAGCAGGGAGACCTACCGGTAAACTACCACTCCACGAGCCACTACGAAGCCACGGGGGAGACTATGTGTCGTTCAGGCTCTGGCTGACGCCGCTTGGCATGCGCTGGCAGGAATAGTGTGGTTTCAGTATCCTGCATTCCACTGCACAGAAAGGGAGCTGCCCATGCCAACGCGACGTACTGCGGATTTGCCACTACACCGAGGAGAAGCACCTGCCTGGTTGTTCCGCCGGATGGTCGAGATGGCTAGTGCCATCGGAGCAATCATAGTGCGGGAATACGGCCCGATAGAGTTATTGCGGCGATTGAGCGACCCGTTTTGGTTCCAGGCTTTCGGTTGCGTATTGGGATTCGACTGGCACTCCAGCGGCGTGACAACAACCGTGCTCGCGGCGTTGAAAGAAGCGTGCAAACGAGGCGGGTATGAACTAGGAATCGTAATCTGCGGAGGGAAAGGGGCCTTGGCCAGGAAAACGCCCGAGGAAATCCGCCGCGTCTGCGATAAGACGGGCGACCCAGCCGATTCTCTGATTTACGCCAGCCGCATGGCTGCTAAGGTGGATAGCGCCGCGGTACAGGACAATTACGAGTTGTATCATCATTGCTTCTTGTTCGTGCCGGGACAGCCGGTATGGGCAGTGGTGCAACAGGGTATGGATCCCCGCAAGCGTTATGCCCGCCGTTATCATTGGCTTTCCGAAGTCATGCCGAGTTTCGTCAGCGACCCTCATGCGGCGGTAGTTTGTGATAAGCGGGGCGAAGTGCTCAACCTTGTCGCCAGTGAAGCGGAACACCACCGCCATGCCCTGACTGCTCTGTCGCGAGAGCATCCCGATCGTGTCCTCCGAGAGGTGCGGAAATTCCTCGAGAAAGCCGAAAAGCTCCCGCTTTACGGCGCCGCAGAGCGTAATCATCTCGCCAACGGTGAGAAAAGCGACCTACGCATGCCCGCCCGCCATTCGCTTTCCCCCAGAGACCTCAATCCGGCTACGCTGCGGAAAATCTTGGTGCAGACTTATGAGCGACAGGCTTCCGAATTTGAACATCTCCTGGGCGAGCAGAATCTGGGATCGGCAGCGCTACGGAGTCTGAGCTTGCTGGCAGAGTTGATCTACCACGCTCCCGCCAGTCGGCGTGATCCCGCGGCCTACAGTTTCGCACACGGCGGTAAGGACGGTCATCCCTATCCCGTTAACGGACGCCTTTATGACGAAAACATTCAACGCTTGCGCCGCTGGGTCGAATTGGCGCGTATCGACCAAGAGGAGAAGCTGGCGGCTTTGCGAGCGCTCGCCTCTTTCCTGCAGAAAACTGGCGTGAGCGGCTGATCGATCGGAGAACCTCTTATGCCGTTGCCGCTGTTTCCCAACGAAAATGAGTTGGGGCTATTGACGGATTTGTACGAACTGACCATGGCCGCAGGTTATTTCGTCCACGGGATGGGCCATTGGCCGGCTACCTTTGAACTTTGGGTACGCCGACTTCCTGAGCGGCGCAATTTCCTTATCGCAGCTGGTTTGGAACAAGCGGTGCATTATTTACTGCACCTGAGCTTCTCCGAAGCCCAGATCAGCTATTTGCGGCAGCATCCCGCATTCGTTCATGTGCCAGGCGCCTGGTTCGATACCTTGCAGGGGTTTCGCTTTACTGGCGATGTATGGGCTATTCCCGAAGGTACGGTGGTTTTTGCTGGCGAACCCTTGTTGCGAGTCACTGCACCCCTGATGCAGGCGCAAATCGTAGAAACGTACCTGATGGCTACACTTACCTTTCAAACCATGGTAGCCAGTAAGGCAGCACGGGTGGTGCTGGCGGCGCAAGGCCGGACTGTGGTGGATTTCGGTTCGCGGCGTGCCCACGGCCCCCAGGCCGGGCTACTCGCCGCCCGTGCGGCTTTTATCGCCGGCTGCGCAGGTACCAGCAATACCGAGGCTGCACGTTTGCTGGGCATTCCTGCCGTGGGCACTCAGGCGCATTCCTGGATCATGGCTTTTCCGAGCGAACTGGAAGCGTTTCGGGCCTTCGTCCAAGTGTTTCCTGAAGTCGGGACCATGCTGGTGGATACTTACGACACGT
>BEIM01000355.1 GCA_002898995.1 bacterium HR36 | reverse complement strand
GCGGCAACGGCTCAACGTCTTCAAAATGCGGTTGCTCGGCGCGGAAGTGGTGGCGGTTCGCTCCGGCAGCCGCACCTTGCGCGATGCCATCAACGAAGCTCTCCGCGATTGGATGGCTAGCGTTCAATCTACGCACTATATCATCGGCAGCGTTGTCGGCCCGCATCCGTTTCCCTGGATCGTCCGCGATTTTCAAGCGGTGATCGGTCGCGAAACGCGGCAGCAAGCTTTGGAACAAATCGGCAAACTGCCGGAGGTGATTGTCGCCTGCGTGGGCGGGGGCAGTAATGCTGCCGGCATGTTTTATCCGTTCATTGAGGATCGCACGGTGGAGCTAGTAGGCGTTGAGGCAGGCGGGCGCGGCTCACAACTGGGGCAGCACGCCGCCTCACTGAACCTCGGCGCGCCTGGGGTGCTCCACGGCTCGTTCAGCTACGTGCTGCAAGATGAGGACGGCCAGACCGCCCCAGTGCATTCCGTCTCGGCAGGTCTCGATTATCCTGGCGTAGGCCCCGAACATAGCTGGTGGAAAGAGAGCGGGCGCGTGCGCTACACCACCGCCAGCGACGAGGAGGCGTTACAAGCTTTCGAGCTTTGCTGCCGACTGGAAGGGATTTTGCCTGCACTGGAAACCGCCCACGCTCTGGTGGAGGCGTTGCGTATTGCCGCACGCCGGCCGCCGGATGATGCCGTGGTGGTTTGTTTTTCAGGGCGTGGAGACAAGGACTGCTTCGAGGTGGCACGCCTGCGGGGCCTGCAGATTTGAACCCTAAGTCGGATGGCACATGAACACGTGGACACGGCTCTCCCAAGCGAATCTCCTGGAACAACGGTTCCGCCTGCTGCGCAGCAACGCGCGCAGAGCCCTCATTCCGTTTGTTCCTGCTGGTGATCCTGACCTGGGGGCGACCCGAGATCTGCTCGATACGCTGGTGGCGTGTGGTGCTGACGTCATCGAACTCGGCCTGCCTTACAGTGATCCGATTGCCGATGGCCCGCTCATTCAGGCAGCCTACACCCGCGCTTTGAGCCGACAAGTGCGGGTGCACGAGGTTCTAGAATTAGTGGCGGACTGGTCAGGTTCGCGCACCCCTTCCGCCGGGAGCGGTGTGGCCCCGATGACGGGCAGCGCTAGCGCCCCGATATCACCTATAGCCTCACTGCGGGTACCCCTGGTGGCCATGGTGTCGTATAGTCTGATCTTCCGCCAGTCTGAACGGCGCTTCGTGGAGCAATGTGCGCGGGCGGGTTTCAGCGGTCTGATCGTCCCCGATTTGCCGGCTGAGGAATCTACCTCCTTAGCCGCCATTTGCCAGGCACACGACCTGGGGCTCATCCAGCTGGTTGCACCCACGACACCGCGATACCGTCTTCAGGCCATTTTGCAGCAGTGTAGCGGCTTCGTGTACTGCGTCAGTGTTACGGGTATCACCGGGATGCGCGAGCGCTTACCTGACGATTTGCGGGAACGGCTCATCGGCCTGCGGCAACTGACGGAACTACCGCTGTGCGTGGGGTTCGGTGTCAGTCGGGCGGAGCATGCACGCCTGTTACATCCATACGCTGACGCTATTATCGTCGGCAGCGCTTTGGTAGCGCGGTTGGAGACGGCTCAGCAGCGACCCTGGTCGGAAGTGGCTGCCGAAATAGGGCAATTTTTGCGGCAGTTACGCCTCTCTCTCGACAGTGTCTCCAGTGATACGGCATCAGCGCCAGCGGAGCAAACCGCGACGCAGTAACTCCTCGGCGATTTGCACCGCGTTGGTCGCCGCTCCTTTGCGCAAATTATCCGCCACTACCCACAGATTCAATCCGTGTGCCACGGTCGGATCACGGCGAATGCGTCCGACAAAGACTTCGTCGCGTCCCGCCGCCAGAATGGGCATCGGCACTTTTCCCTTGGCGTAGTCGTCCAGCACCACCACCCCGGGGGCACGCCGCAATAATTCCCGCGCTTGCTCCGGGGTAATCGGCTTTTGAAACTCGACATTGATCGCCTCGGCATGTCCTGTGTGCACTGGCACGCGTGCGGTCGTTGGCGACACCAGGATCGTTTCGTCTCCGAGGATTTTGCGGGTTTCGCGAATCATTTTCCATTCTTCTTCCGAATAGCCGTCCTCGCCCAATTTCCAATCGTGGGGCACCACATTACCTGCAAGTTGCGCCGCGTGTGCGATCGGTGGCGGGGGAGATTCGCCGCGGGCCAACGCACGCCATTGCGTTTCCAGGTCATAGACGCCCTTGGCTCCTTTCCCAGAAGACGCCTGGTACGTGCACACAACAATACGCCGAATGCGGGCGAAATCGTGCAAAGGCTTCAGCGCCACCACCATCTGGATGGTGGAACAATTCGGATTGGCGATGATGCGTTTACTCGCCCGCGCCAGGGTGTGGGCATTGACTTCGGGCACGACCAGGGGCACATCGGGATCCATCCGCCAAGCACTTGAATTGTCTACGACAAAAGCACCCGCGCGGGCGGCAATCGGGCTCCACTCTCGACTCACTGCCGCTGGCGTGCTGGATAGAACCAGGTCGACCTCGGCAAACGCTTCCGGACGCAGCGCTTCCACGGGATACTTTTGCCCGCCGAATTCGATCTCTTTACCCGCGCTGCGCTCGGAGGCAAGGAATTTGATGCTTGCCACGGGAAATTTCCTTTCGACCAGCACCCGCCGCATCATTTCGCCGACGGCTCCCGTGGCTCCGACTAAAGCGACGCGAAGTCCCTCTGGCATCATTGATTTCTCCCGCGTACCTGCTTGTCCTTTCTCCGCAGCACCGTTGCCCGCTTGACCCAGCAACCGTTTGCCGCGCTCCGTTTCGCTCACGGTTGCACAGTTCTGCTCCTAACCATAAATACTCCTAGGCAACGGGCATCGCTAATCGAATAATCCTTAGCCAACGGTCGCACTGCCGGCAAGTTGCGGTTTGTTCATTCGGGAGATCCAGAAGCCAATTTGGGTAGATCATGCTCGGATCATGCTCGCCCCATGCTCATGCCACGCCAAGCACCTGGCAATCGCGCGACCTGGGAGCGGCGGGCTAACACCTGCTGCTCCCGCGTCGTCCACGCAAACGATATCGAAAATGCGGGACATTCTGGGGAAGCGCATTATGACTCAGATTGCCACAACTCACAGGCCCCGCGGATCGGCTGTATCGCTCTTTAGTGCGTTATCTGCGTCTTGGCCGTGCTTTACTGCTTTTCCTTGGCCTTACGTTCCAAGAACTCCTTGATGTACTTCTCTGGATTCTCGTTGAAAGCGTCGCGGCAACCGGTGCAACAGACGTAATAGGTTTGGCCCTTGTAGGTAACGGGAATTGTCCCCAGGCCGCCGCTCACGACGCATTCCGGGCCTTTCCTGCGCTCCACCGCCAAGGCCTGGCCTTCTTTTGTCGCTCCCACCAAAAAGTCGCGGACGTAGAGCTTACGGCCTGTGGGACGATAGTCGTAGCGATAGACGAAGCGAATGTCGTCCACAAGGTTGATGGTGATGCGTTCGTCGAGCTTGCGCACGGGATCCGTGCGTTCCACAGTTAACGTACGCGTTTTTTCGTCGTATCGGCCATGATAAACGCGCGGCACATTGTCTGCCACGGGAAACAGGGTCAGCTGATAAAGCTGCTTGTCGGGGAGGTAGCGCAATTCGCCCCCACGAAAATGTTTGCCATTGGCGATCTCCATGACCAGCCAGGCGTCTTCCCCTTTGAATTTCCACACCCAGGAGATCTTTTCGCTCCAAAAACCTTTTTGCTTCTCCGTGAGGGTACCTGTGGCAGGTTCGCAGGTGGCCCGCCAAGGCCCGATTAGATCGTTGAACGGCCATCCTCGAATGGTTGGCCATTGACCAGAATCTGACCGTTCCCTGGACGCAAGCGAACACGCGCGGTTGCTTCCTTGCGTCGCCCAGTGCCGTAGAAGTCT
>BEIM01000354.1 GCA_002898995.1 bacterium HR36 | reverse complement strand
GGTCAGCAGGAGAATTGGGTGCCACAGCCAACACTAGCATACCGCCGCGTAAACTCGATTGCACCCTCTGGATTTGGTCGCGTGGCGCGGTGCCGAGCCGTAGGCCTAGCGTGCGCCAGACCAATTCAGCTGCTTCTGCCTCCTGGCCATTGCTCGGCAACTGCAACTTGGCCGCCATCTCTGCTTCACCGCGGCGCCATCGGAGTCGAAGGGATTCGCCCGGCTGCACTTCCAAAAGAGCGCGCTCCCAATCCAGTAGATGAGCGATAGGCCACCTGCCAAATTCGAGGACGACATCTCCCGGCTGCAGGCCGGCACGCGCCGCAGGACTATCTGGTTCCACGCGTTCGACTACCACCCACCGGCGGGCAGATCGGTTGGGATCGCTGACATCCACGCAATCGCGCAAACGCAGCCCAGGTTGGATATCTGGCGATCGCAGACTGGCAAACAAATCGCCAGCTACGCGCAGCACCTGATCGACGGGCAAAGCGAAGGCGATTCCCTGCGCCCCTGCGCGAATGGCCACGTTTACTCCTATCAGTTCCCCCTCGATATTGAGAAGCGGGCCCCCCGAATTGCCCGGGTTGATGCTGGCATCGGTCTGGATAAGGTTCTTGTACACGATGTCTCGGTTGAGCGTCACGTGGCGGCCCAAAGCGCTAATGACACCGACGGTGATACTGTGCTCATAGCCGTAAGCGTTGCCAATGGCAATGACGGTTTCACCAAGCATGAGGTCAGCGGAGGTGCCAATGGGGATAGTGGGCAACGATCGGCTGACGTTAATCCTGAGCAGGGCCAGATCGTTGTCGCGGTCACGGGCCACCAATTGGGCGGGATAGCTGGTGCCATCCACCAGAATCACGCGGATATTGCTCACATCTTCGACGACGTGATTATTGGTGAGAATGTAGCCGCGCGGATCCAGGATAATGCCAGTCCCCATACCACTGGAGCGCGGAAGCGGCTGGCCAAATTCCTCTGTGGCGGTGCTGCGAACGGCACGCTCGCTTTGAATGCTAACTACGGCGGGACGCGCTCGTTCGACCGCTTTGACAATTGCCGTACGCCTGGCTGCTGCTCCTGCCCAAACCGTCGCCAAAGTGCATACGCATACCACTCCGCCAAACAGCCATCGCGTTGGTTGCCGTTCCATGGTGCATGCATCCTCGGAAGTTGGCTTGGGGTCGCGCTGGGTAGCCCATCGGATCTCGGCAATCGGCTGTGTAAACTAAAGGCAAAAGACGCTCAACGCGAATCGTCGTAACCTATTCTCGTCCAGAGAGACGGCCCCTAGCACGCGGCACAATAATACTAACGTGGGCGGCCGGGGCTACTTTAGCATGCGTGCTCAAGATACGCAATAGACTGGCACAAAACTGCGATAGGACGAACCTATGTCCGAATCCACGCGTCGTCAAAAACTCGAACAAATGCTTGCTCAGGAACCCGATGATCCGTTCTTGCAATACGCCCTGGCCATAGAGTGCGCTGCTCAGGGCGATACGCCCACTGCCTTGGATTGGTTTGAGAAGCTTACCCGCGAGCATCCCGATTATATTCCCGCATATTACCAGTACGGCAAATTGTTGCTGCAACTCGGGCACCAGCGGGAAGCGGAACAAGTTCTGCAGCGCGGAATCCGTGAAGCCCACCGTGCTGGCGAGCTGCATGCCGCCGAGGAGATGGAAGCGTTGCTCACGGGTTTGGCCTGAGGGGCCAGCCCGTTACTGGTGCCATTCGCTGGTGAAGGGTTGGTAAAACGGTTTCCACTCGCGTTCGTACCAGACCGGTTGGGATGGCAGGCCCTCTTGGCCAAGCACATCTACCGCAACGATATGATAGCGGCGAGTCGGTTTGCCCGCGGCCGGGTCGGTGAAGGATGTTTCGGCGATCGGTTCGGCAGTCAAGCGGGAAACTGGCGGAGCACCAAATCGGCTGTCAATGCGATAGACCCGATAGCCGCGCAACGCTTTTTCGGGATTCTGGGCCCACTTAAGATCACATTGCCCGTTACGTTCCCGGCTGAAAACCCATTGCGGAGCTGAGGGTATCGTCAGGAAATAGGGCGAGGGGCCGCTTGCCACACCCAAGGCGTTGACCGCCCGTACCCGATAAGCATAAACCGCCCACGGATATGGCTTGCCGTCAGGGTCGAGTTCCTCCTTATAAAATCGGCGTTCCCAAACGGGCTGGCCGGCAATATTCGCCGGCTTACCCAAATCCACACGGTCCACGAAGCGGGTAGCAGCGATAGGCTTTTCGGTCAAGCGCTGGAAGGCCCCGATTCGCCGTACTGCCCCAACAGAGGTCGTGGGCAACGGGCTTACCGATTTTTTCAAACGCACGAGTTGATCGTCGCTGAGCACCTCGACGACTGCCCGCTCGACATGGTAGCCAATAACGTCCTCTGCGCCTGGTGGAGGTGACCAGGTCAGCTCGACTTCCTGTGGGCCCAAGACGGATACAACCACGTCCTCCACGATGCGGGGTTGTGTTCGCGCTTTGTTACTCTCCAGCTGCTCGGCTTCACCAACATTTCCACCTGCTTTCTCTTCCGCGCGCACGAAGTAGTAATAGACACGGCCCTTTTCAACGGAGCGATCTTCATAACGGTTTTGGTGGCCGGGAACATCGGCCAGACGGTAATACCGGGCCTCCCACGGATGCTGGCCCTCGCCGCGATAAATGAGCCAGCGCCCTGGTGGCCGCGTGGCTAGGCTTTGCCAGGTCAAGATAGCCGATATCGGCGTGGTATTCACTTTCAATCTGGGTACCAACGACCGCTGGGTATTTTTCGTTGGCGCAGCATAACGGTAGGTCCAGATTTGTTGCTCGGCAGGACCGTGGGGCGGATGTGTGCGATTTTCCAAGATTGCCAGACCGTGGTCGGGCAAGAACGTCAATAACCGAGCCCGATTGCCACTTGGGTCGGGTTCCCGGGATGGGTTCATTTTCGTCCACTGGCGTTTGCCGGTATCGAAGACCCACGTTTCTAGCCGCGACTTCGCCTCCTCCCCTTTGCCTTCGCTCACCTTGACCACGGCGATGATCACCCGATTGACGGTATCGTAAGTAAGCACGGCATCGTTGCGGTTGGTAGGCGGCATTAATGGAGGCTTTAGGTCAATCCAACGATTGGCAACTAGATCGTATGCCCAGGTGTGTGGATCGTCACTAAACTGCGACCCGAACAAGATATGCAGTTTATGGGCAGCGTCGTAAGCCATGTTCCCGCCGCTACGAAACTCTGGCTGCTTCGGCGGCCGGCGCCACGACCAGGTATTGGTGTACGGATCATAAACCAAAGTCCCTTCGCTATTTCCCTCGCCGCCGAACACTACAATCACTTCATGGTCGCTATCCCAAGAAGCACAACGCAACGGACTGACCCGCGGTTCCGGGGAGGGTCGCATGTCGCGCCAGCGGTTGCTCACCAAATCGTAAGTCCATACACTGGTGTTTTTCAAATAGATCTCGCGGAACCATTGCCAACCATGGCTGCCGCTGAATGCGGGAAAACGCACAAGTCGGTTGGCCGATGTGTCAAAGACGTTTTGCTGTGCGCAGCAAACGCCCGGAGGCGAGTCGTTAGGTTCCTTCAAGGTCCATCGCGCTGTTACCGGGTCAAAAGTCCAGGTCTCGCTATGTTGTTCTCCGCCGCCACCCTGATTGTGCCCACCCCAACGGATCAGCACTCTCGCCTGCGGGTCGTAGGCCCAAGAAGCTTCGTAGCCCAGTCGCGGAGACGGTGGCCCGCCGGGTAGCGGACTGCGTTTGACCCAGGTGTTAGCAGGCTGTTCAAGCGGTTCCGCTGCCATCCCGCCCAGAGATATCCACCCTGCGCAAGTCCATGCACTCAGAACCCAGAACCAGCCGCCAATCTTCCCGCCAGCCAGTTGCGGTGCCTGATGGCGTGAATAACCATGCGT
>BEIM01000353.1 GCA_002898995.1 bacterium HR36 | reverse complement strand
GATAGGTTGCGAATGTTGCGGGCAGTGCGTCTGGCAACGCAGTTCGACCTGACCATCGAACCCACAACAGCCGCGGCGATTCGCGAGTTAGCGGAGCAGATCACCCTGATCAGTGCCGAGCGCATCGCTGAGGAGATTCGCCGGCTCCTGGTGCATCCGCGCCGCACACGCGGCCTGGAATTGCTGCGGGATTTGAACCTACTCAAACCGATCTTCCCCGAACTGGCAGATATGCCCCATTTCGTTCTACCCGACAGGGAAGCGCCAGCAACGACCAACGCGGCCAGCGAAGCAAAAGTTCAGCAGCCAGAGACGGTCTCCGCAAATCGGCTTAGCACGACAAACTCGCCTGCTGACACCGCGCTTGCCCAGGAAAAATCGAGCCAGTCGCGATTCACTTTGTGGCACCACACGCTCCAGGTGCTTGACTATCTCACCGGGCCAACGTTCCCGTTGGCACTGGCCGCGTTATTTCACGATGCCGGCAAGATGTATGTAACCGTCCAGCCGCTGACCGCAGCGTCGGCGTCTCAGTTGCCAGTAGCGCTACCGCTGAGTCGGGGCCCTTTCCCAGGCCACGAATCGGTCAGTGCCAAACTCGTCGAGCAGGCGGGTCGGCGTCTCCGTTTGTCCAACGCCGAGTGGCACCGCGCTGCCTGGCTCGTTGCTCATCATCACGCCCTCGACGTACCGTGGAACCTACCCTGGCACCAGCTCAAACCGATGCTGGCTCACCCAGCCATTGATGAATTGCTTGTCCTCATGGAAGCCGACGCGCGGGCCAACTCCCGAGGGCTTGAGCACGTGCAATTTTGCCGCGATAAATTGCGCGAATGGCCAGCCGAAGTACTCAATCCGCCACCGCTAATTACTGGCGAGGACCTCCTCGAGATGGGTTTGCAGCCAGGCCCCATTTTCGGAAAAATCCTGCAGTCGGTACGCGACGCGCAACTCGACGGCGCAGTGCCAACGCGGGAGGAGGCTCTCCACTTGGCACGCCAGCTCGCTCGGCAGTATTCTGGGTTGGAATGAAATAGCATCAGGCGTAGCGCCTTCTGCTTGACGCCACATTTTCCGAATGAGCGCCAGGCTTCGCCCGCGTGGATACAATTGCGAATGTCGACGTTTTAGCGAAGATTGCGAATTCGATTTCACTGAGCAGGGTGGCGACGCATGGAAGGAGCTAACCGACAATTCGCCGTTGATCCAGTCCGCCAGGAGGTACTGGCTGAGGCCCATACTCTGGTGGTCAAAGTTGGAACACAGGTTCTCACCGATGAGCGGGGCATTCTCGAGCCGCAACGGATCGCACACCTTGTCGAACAAATTCATCGCATCCGCCAAACTGGGCGGCGAGTGGCGTTGGTCAGTTCGGGAGCCATCGGAGCGGGTATGGGTCGGCTGGGATTGCAGCAACGTCCCAAGGATTTGCGCTACTTGCAAGCTGCCGCCGCTGTTGGGCAGAGCGTGCTGATGTCCGTTTACGAGGAGGAATTGGCACGCTACGGCTACCACGCTGCGCAACTTCTGCTGACGGCGGGCGATTTCGATCACCGTGCCCGCTACCTCAATGTTCGCAACACGCTTCTGACTTTGTTTGAGCTGAATTGCCTTCCCATCATCAACGAAAACGACACGGTCAGTGTCGCCGAGATTCGTTTCGGCGATAACGACCATCTAGCTGCCCTGGTAACCAATCTGATTCAGGCGCCACTGCTGGTGCTGCTCTCGGTGGTGGATGGCGTATACGACCGCGATCCGCTCCAGCCCGAGGCCCAGCTACTGAATACGATCGTGGATGTGGATGAGCAGATTCTGCAATTGGCGAGCCAGAGCCGCAGTGCCTTGGGTAGTGGTGGGATGAAAAGCAAGCTCAAGGCGGCACGTTTAGTGACGCTGGCCGGAGGCTGTGTCATCGTGGCGAACGGCCGACGCCCGGGAATTCTTGACGCGCTGCTGGCTGCAGAAAAGGTTGGGACGCTGTTTCTGCCGCGGGGTGGGGTGTTGCGAGCGCGGCAACGTTGGATCGGTTGGGCGGCTCAACCCCGTGGCAAGATCATCGTGGATGCGGGCGCTCGAGAAGCTATTGAAAAACGAGGGCGGAGCCTGCTTCCCGTGGGTATCGTGCGGGTGCTCGGTAACTTCAGCAAAGGCGACGTCGTCGCCATCGCAGACATGGAAGGGGTCGAATTTGCCCGCGGCCTGACGAATTATTCTGCTGCAGACCTCCGTAAAATTTGCGGCCGGCGCAGCGATCAATTGGCCGAATTCCTTGGCCCAGATTATTACGAAGAAGCCATTCACCGCGATAACCTGGTAGTAACGAAATAGCCACCTGGAGATAGCGCGGATTGGTGAAGCGACGGTCAACAGAGAAATGCGATGCGCTGCTGTCAGGAAGGCTCTTGTCGCATTGGATGGCCGGAGAGTGGGTTCGTTCATACGATGTTGGTTACCGGTGCTTTGCGTTCGTGCGCCAGTTGCACGCCGACAGCAAAGCCGTCATGACCGATCGATTATGACCGATCAATTATGGTGCGCTCCCAGCACGCCGAGACCTGTAACACCCGCGCGAATGTCCTTACACCGCAGGCTCGGAACCGCTGGGCTAACCATGAGACGAATAACAACGACCACGCAGGAGTGATTCACCATGCCGAACACAAACCAAGCTGCAGTCGTGAAACTACTCAGCCTGGGATTGACGCCGGGAAAATTGCGGGGTTTGCAACGTATTAGCAATCCCAATGGCACGCTCACGATGGTCGCCACCGATCAGAACAACTCCATGATCAACATGTTCAAGGAGTTGTTCAAAAAGCACGGGCAGGAGCGTGAGCCGACTTACGAAGAGATGGTGGAAGCGAAGGTAGACCTGGCACGCATCTTGGGTCCGGAATGCAGCGGGTTACTAGTAGATGCGTACTACGGCGTGGGAAATGCCCTGGCCAGTCTGAGTCTGCCACGCAATACCGGCTTGCTAGTGCGCCTCGAGAAAAGCGGCGGCACCAAGACACCCTCGGGTGCTACCCTTACGGAAATCGAGCCCGGCTGGAGCGTGGCGAAAATCAAACGCCTCGGTGCGGATGCCGTCAAACTCCTGGCCTATTTTGAGCCTGAAGAACCAGAGAGCGCCGAAAAGCAATTCCTGACCATCGAAAAGGTTTACCGCGAATGCCAGCAGCACGACATCCTGCTCGTCCTGGAAACAGTGAGCTTTCCATACGGCGGCGAAAACAAAAAGAGCGAAAGTTATCTCAACCGCAAGCCAGGGACGGTGATTGAGACGGCGCGGCTGGTAAGTCATCTGTGCGATGTGTACAAAGCGGAATTTCCCGGCACTCTGGGTCGCGAGTCCGAAGGGCAACTGCGGGAAAACCTATACCGCCTCGGCGAAGCGTGCAAACGGCCCTGGGTGTTGCTCAGCGCCGGCGTGGATTATCCAGAGTATCGGCAGCAAATCGAGTTGGCGTTGCGTTGTGGTGCCAGCGGTTGCCTGGGAGGACGGGCTTTCTGGAAAGAGTACTTCACCCATAGCGATCCAGAACAACGACGGCACTGGCTGCGTACGGAGGCAGTCAAACGGGTTCGCGAAATTCACGAGATGGTACAGAGCTTGGGGACGCCTTGGTTCAAGCGTTACGGGTTGACAGCAGAGGAGATTGCGAATATTCGCTGCTTGGAGGGTTGGCATTTCCGTTACGCTGGCGGGGCACCCAGCGATGCAAGGCGTGGGCCCGTTTCTCCCGAGGACGTGTACTAAGGCAGTACAACTCCTAGGCGATTAGGCCCCTGCTGCTGATAATAGTTGACTTGTCTTGCGCATTGGCACGAAGTAGCAAAAGTCCTGGCCGACTGCTGCTTATTGGCGAAGAAGAGCCTTCCCCAAGAAAGCTTTTTGAGGAAGGCTCTGCCCTATCTGCAAAAAGGGGTCTCTGCGGAAACCTTGACCAAAGCCCTGAAAA
>BEIM01000352.1 GCA_002898995.1 bacterium HR36 | reverse complement strand
CGCAGCCAGATACATTACCGCCAGGTCGCCGTGGTACGCTTCGTAACCGCCTATGCCTTCGTAATCATTGACAAAGTCGCCGCAGCCGTAGAGTATCAGGCGTCCCCGATAAACCTCGATGGCTTTGACATGGTGCGAAGAGTGACCGTGAACGATGTCCACGCCTTCCTACACTAACCGATGGGCAAAGCGAATTTGCTCGTGGGGGATGTCGTAGCCCCAGTTGGCTCCCCAATGGATCGAGGCAATGAGCACATCGCCGACCTGTTTTGCCGAGCACATGTGCTGGGCAACAGACTGAGCTGTACTTTCCGAGAGATCCTCAAGCAGGAAAACGCCTGGTCGTTCCGCGGTCGCACGCCAATCGAGGGGAATGCCACTGGTGGTCGAACCCAAGGCAAAGAGTAGCACCCGGCCTTGCCCTTGGACCTGGAGCACAGCGGGAGCGACCGCTTCGTCAAAGTTGCGGCCTGCACCAGCTCGGGCAATCCCAGCTTTGTCCAGGGTGTCCAGCGTTTCCAGCAGCCCGGCATGCCCCCAGTCGAGGACGTGGTTGTTAGCCAGGGCGCAGCAGCTGATTTGGGCGGCACTCAAGCAGCCGATGTTCTGCGGATGCATCCGATAGTGGATCTCCTTGTCGAGCCAATGTGTTTCGCTGGTGGTAATGCTCGTCTCCAGGTTCACAATGCGCACATCGGGCTGCGCCCTTTGCCATTCGATCAATGCATCGCCCCAGATGTAGGCGAAATCCACAGGTCGAGGAATCGGGCCATGCTTTTGCTCGGCCAGCAGAACATACTCCCGAGCGTTGTGAACGTAGGGCTCGTACAGGATCGGATTGCCAGGGTGAGGCAGAATCTGGTCCACGCCCCGTCCAGTCATCACATCGCCACACAAAAACAACCGCAGCGGCTCCATATTGGTTTCCGCCAATTGGTTCCGCACGAGAGCGCTTGCCACCAAATACCATCGTATTTGCAGCAGCCGTTGCGCGGACAATGCGGGAGCAGCGACCTCCTCACTCCCCCAGCATACAGGACCCCCGCATACAGGACGGCCTCGATCCGCTCTGCCAGGCGCAAAAACTATTCGGACCTTCCTGTGCCTTTTTCTTTGAGCGCTGTGCGGTGATAAACACAACGCAGCGCGCTAACACAGGGAGGACAGTGAAACGCGCAGGAAAAAATCTGGGGAGTTGATGCGGCTAGCAGGACGCCAGCCCGGCTGGCCGAGCCAGCTGTTCCCATGGTAGTTGCGGGGCGGGCTTTTGAAAAGGAGGGCCGTGGATGCAACTACGGTTCGGCACCCTGACCCGACACTCAATGGCCAGGCACGCCTTTAGGATTTGCGTGCGATGAGAATATACTCCGTCGGATAGGCAATGTAGTCGGCCGCGCTAACTTTTGCGAACTTGCCTGTGGCTTTATCGCGCGTGCGCGGCAGAATTTTGGAAGGTATCTCGCGCAGGATGACCCGCGTGATAGCAAATCCTAAGGCGTGCAGTTGTTCGGCAAACACCTGCGCATTTTTCACCTCCACGCCACAAAGGTGTGTGTTGCCAATGACGAGGCACAGATGTCCCTTAGGCACTAGCACGCGCAGCATCTCGGTAAAGCATTCCCGCATTTCGCTAAAGTAGAGCGCCACTTCACGCGCCTTACGGGAATTGACTTCGCCTATCTGCCGCACGATATGCTCTGCCAAAGGTGAGCCTGACCGGGTTTCCACCGCACGCACGCCGTTAGAACGACCGATAAACTGTTCGCGGAACTCACGCAGGTTAGAGGCCCAACCGAACCACAGTGCGCTCAGCTGATGCAGGTCGGCGTACTCGTAGCTGGTAACATAAGGCGGGGAGGTGATGATAAGCGTGGCACTCTCGTCCGGTAAGGGCAGCTGACGGGCATCCGCCCGGTGGGGGACTGCCGGGGTCTCCAGGGCTTTGCGCTGGCACAGCAGTTCCCAGAACTCGCGATTCCCCTGGGCCATTTGCCGTGCATGCCGGCAAAACAATTTGCGGGCATCGGGAATTGGTTTCTCTAACCGGCGCGTCGGTTTCACGCTGCGGTCGTGCCAGTAGGAAACGGGCTTCAAAATGTGTGAGAGCGTGCAGTAAAAAAACGTGCGTAATGCCTCGTCCTCCAAGGTGCCGATAGCTTTCTGGATCTGAGCCAACTGGTGCAGGGTTGCGGAGGAGAACCAGTAGTGCAAGCGACTGGGCCAGCCGGAGGTGTTGCGGCCTGGAATCGGAGCGACTTGTAGCTTCTCATACGTCCAGGCAGGAGCGGCGTCGAAAAAAATGGGCGGAGCTGTTAGCATTAGCTGCCCGCAGAGCCGCGACAGAGCTTGCTCCAGATGTACAGGATCAATGCATTGTGTCTTCGCACGTGCTACCAGGTAGGCAACAGGATTTACGTCCACGCCCAGACTGGCGCGGCCCATGAGTTTCGCCTCGATCAGGGTTGTGCCAGAACCCATAAACGGGTCAACCACCAGGTCGCCCGGGGACGAATACTCTTCGATGAGGCGAGCGGCGAGCTGGGGAATAAACTTCGCAGGGTAGCGATGGTACCCGTGGGTGGCATAGCTGGTCTGTCTGGGGGTCAGCTCCCGAAATGCCCAATCGGGTTCGGGTGCTAATCGCTCGAAAGCCTGCAGTGGATTCACAAGTCCGCTCTCCACCATCGCTCCAGGTCCTCAGCCAACTCATCAATCGGACGCAGGATACGCGAGTAGTTTTTCCTCTGGGCGACGGGAAGATAAACCTTGTCGTAAAGTGACAGTGCCATTGGGGGATCCTAGGAGACTGGCGGGAAATTGGGGTAATTGGTGATCAGCAGTTCGGGGACATCGCCCCGTCCGGTGCTGCGGCAATTGATGGCGCGTTTGGCCCGGAGCGTGTCCACGTGAAAGACGGGCTCGGCGTACAGGTTTCGCACGAAGGGGGTATCGGAATTGGAGAGCATGACACGGACCCCCCGCTGTGTGAGCGTCAAAACGATGTCGCGTAACCGCTCCTGCTCCTGGTGCCCAAAGCCAGCCGAGTGATAGGACGTGAAATGTGCCGTTCGCGAGACTGGCACATAAGGCGGGTCAAAGTACACGAAATCGCCCGGCTGAGCCCGTTCCAGCACGGTTTCGAAAGAGGCACAGTAGAGTTCGACTTGCTGCAAAGCCTGGGACACGGCGCGCAAGTTTTCCGGGTCGCAGTAGCAAGGCTTCTTATGCCGACCGAACGGGACGTTAAATTTCCCCTGGCGATTGACGCGATACAGGCCGTTGTACCCGGTCTTGTTGAGGTAAATCATGCGTGCGGCCCGCTCGGGCAGGCTCAGCGAGCGTGGATCTTGCTCGCGGATTCGGTAGTAAAAGTCCCGATCGTAGGGGTAATGGGCGAGGAGTGCGACCACCGCTTCCACGTGATCGCGGATGGCGCGATATGTGTCCATCAACTCGGCGTTGATGTCGGAAAGGACGGCCTGGCGCAGGAAACCTTCGCGGTACAAGTGGAAAAAGAGGGCGCCACTGCCAAGGAAAGGCTCGTGATAGGTGGCCAGGGGTCGGGGAATGCGCTGGCGCAGGGCTTCGACCAGTTGCGTCTTGCCACCCGCCCATTTCAAGAAAGGTCGGGGAAGAACCTGCCGCTGCATAACGACAAGATTAGGCTGGTGCTGGGAGTTTTGTCCAGAGACTGGCCATTTCCAAGGCGGTGAGGGCGGCATCGCAGCCTTTGTTGCCTGCCTTGCCACCCGCACGGTGCAAAGCCTGCTCGAGGGTATCGCAGGTGAGCACGCCGAAAATGATCGGCACCCCGGTAGCCAGAGCGGCTTGCATAATCCCCGCGGCGGTCTGCGTGGCGACATGCTCATAGTGATCGGTTTCGCCCCGGAGAATGCAGCCTAGGCAAACGATGGCCAAATACCGCCCCGTAGCAGCCAAGCGTTTCGCGGTCACCGCCATTTCCAGCGAGCCGGGAACCCAAACCATATCGAGGCGATCCTGAG
>BEIM01000351.1 GCA_002898995.1 bacterium HR36 | reverse complement strand
ATCCGCAGCTACAGCTGACGCCCTAGTCCGCCACCATAGCTGAAGACTGTCAGGGCGCTAGTCAGAACCCCTGGCTCGTGTTGATGCACTCACGCAAAGATGCCAGGGTGCTGGCAGCTCACCGAGGACATCAGAAGCCTGTACGGGAGGCGTGAGAAATACTCTACCGGCTGGCTTAGGCGGCCGTACACGCCGCGGGGATTCAGCAACGGTGGGATGCTGGCCAAGAAGCAGCAATGCCCCAGCCGCCTCCACAACCCTAGACCGCGCGAAGCTGTGTGGGCTTGCTCTGTGAGCGACGCCACCGGCCATCTTTCTAAGTTGCCCTGCGCTGTGGTAAGGCGCTCTAATAGGGCACGGAACAAGCCTGGAAGGCGGAATGCTTCCGCTGATAGTGCCAGGCGTAACAATTTTTGGTAATGGCTAGGAAGCGGAGAAGCACGACACTAGTAGCGGCAAAGATTGGGGCAAGCTGGAAGTGCCGCGTGGAGCAGTGCCCGGCTGGCCAAACAGGGCGTCAATTTCGGCGTCGGTTAGCTTGTCGGCGCCATGGTGCGCATCAATGACCAGAGCTGTGCCCGAGGGCGCAATCCACACGATGTAGGCACCTAATTTGAAGACTTCTTTCATCTCGGGATGGCGTTCTAGGATGCGGAAATACGCAGGACTGAATGCCTTGACTACTTGCGTCTTGGTCTTGGGCGTGAAATCTTCGTCCACCCAGACGCCACCCACTTCGATCAAATTCCGCCTGAGCACTTGCTGCTGAGCTTTGGAGCTCAACTGAGCCTGGCCCTTGAGCTGGTTGAAATACTCGGACAAGTCCACACCTACTTGTTGTGTCTGCAAGTTGCGATGCGCTTGTCCGCCTTGAGCGAGTTGCTGGCCCGCGAACATGTTGGCAGCTTGTGCCCGCTGCGCTAAGAAGTTGGCCTCCAAATAACGCCGCACCACCGTTTGCGGAATAGCCCCCGAATTTGCAGCCGCACGCAGTTCGCGTTCTTGCTCCTGTAAGAGGCGCATCTGCAAGTCGTTCCGAACATCGCCTAATCGCCCCGATGCCGTTTGCAAGCGTTGCAGGGCCTCGACGACGGGAACGTTCTCCGCCCCGGGTTGCAGTAATGCGGGAACTCGTGGAGCAGGCAAAGGTACAGGGCGCGGCCCCGGGCGTACCACTGGTAGCGATGGCTCATCCGGGACGATCAGATAGCTGGTGTAGGGAGTGGCAATGCTGTACTTTTTCGCCAGGTCAACGACTTCGCGGCGCAGCTCTTCGGATTCGCCGTTGAGCCGGATTTGCTCAAGCAAATACCCAACCTTGCGGCGAGCCCACAGCTCCTCGACAAATTCTCGCGCTTCGGTTTGGGCAGGCAACTCGGTTTCAAACACGAATTCGCGTTTTTCCTGACCCAGCATCCCGCTTAGCCGGAGGGTCACGGGACCAGAACCCTTGTAGCGGGCAAAAAGCACCAACTGTCCGTCCTGGTAGAGGTCGGGTAAATGCGGGGGATAAAGCTCGTAAATGTTCGCGGAGCCTGTCACCTCTAAACGCAAGTTGGCCAGAACCGGTCGGCCGATGCGTTCTTGGAAGGCTGCTATTTTCTCAGCGATTTCCCCGTCCTCGCGAATAAACGTGCTGAAGGCCCGGGATTGGTCCGCCAATTGGTCCAGGAGCGAAGCGTTCAAATCATGGCCAATGCCGATAGGGAAGATGCGCGTATTGTCGCGATTGTGCCGAGCCACGTTGGCCAGGATCTGTTCGATTCGTGTTTCGCCCACCGTAGGTTGACCGTCGGTGATAAAGACGATACTGAAGATCCGCCCCGGGTCCTGAGTGCGCATGAGCAGCGCCGTCAGCAAAGCCTCCTGAATAGCCGTGCCACCTGTCGCCGGTAATTGCTGCACCCATTTCTTGGCCGCTTCAATCCGATCTTTATCGGCCGGCTGCATCCCTCCAGGATACGTGGTCACGGTCGTGGCAAAGTGGATCAACGCGAAGCGGTCGGTTTCAGGAAGGCTGTCTAAACACCTGGCCAGTGCCTGCTTCGCTTGCTCGATTTTCTTGCCCATCATGCTCCCCGAGGTATCCAGCACGAACACAATATCGCGGGGCACGCGATGGCGGGCGCTGATTTCGGAGCGTGGCGACAACAGCAAACAGACATAGCCATCTTCCTGGCGGTTGGTCCGATGGGCCAGCGCAGTGAAACCCACCTGATCGCCTCCCAGCGTGTAATACAGCACGAAATTGCGGTCGAGACGAGCCCGATCCTGCTCGAAGGTAACGGTGGCGTCGCGGTCAGTCTTGCGGCTAACCGTCACACTGTGCGTTGGGCTGTAAATATTCAGGACCGGATGCTGCGATTGTATCTGTGCGCGGAAAGCGAATTTCTCCAGCGTCTGTAACGCTCTGCCATCCGTCTTAAGCGGATAGATGTACTCGACGGTGTTTTTGTCGCGTGCGCACACCGAGGTGAACGCGATCTCGATTTTCTGGTCAGCGTTCGCCGGCACAGGGAACACGCGCGCCTGGTACAGATCGTTGCCCAGATATTCCAGCAGCCCCGGATCTTCCGTGCGGCGCACGATAGTCAGATAAATCTCCCGCGCTTTCTCGGCCGATACCAACTCCGCTTTGAGCGGCTGGCCACCTACCCACATGGTGAATTCACGTACCGTCGCACCCTTGGGAACTGGAAAAACGTAGGTGGCTTCCAAGGGCCTATTGGTGTGATTGCGGAAAACTTGTACCACACGCGTTTGGGCAATTTGGTCATTGATGGTTACGTTCACCTCGTGTTGCAGCAAGGCCAAGGGCGGAATTGTTGGCTCGTTGGGAATGATCAACCCCTGCGCCTCGGCCATTCCAGTGAACAACACTAAACCCCAGGCAATGAGCATCACGCGCTTCATGGTGGCCTCCTTCGCTTTGTGTCCTTCGGTAAGCGGATAGGTTCGGAAATGCCTCGTCTCAGTAGCCTTTCCCCGCATCACAATATGCCCTGCACTTTTATGACGAAATGGTCTGCCCTTGGGATTGCCGCGGGCGTAAATTCTCCCGCCCTGTACACCGACGTCAGGTCTCTCGCATAATTAAGCGAATGCCCACAAATCCGTGGAACTCAGCCGACAACAAAACCATGCACCATCCCAACTTCAAGACCTTCTGCGAACTGGCGCGGCAGTTTACGCTGGTGCCGGTTTACCGTGTGCTGTTGGGCGACACGTTGACGCCGGTAACAGCGTTTCGTCGCATAGCGCATGGGACCTGGGCGTTTTTATTCGAGAGCGTAATCGGTGGCGAGCGTGTTGGCCGCTATAGTTTCGTCGCCAGTGACCCGTTTTTGCTTTTTCAGGCCTGGGATCGGCGGGTCCGCATCCAGGATAGCCAGAACTGTTGCGAGGAGCAGCACCCAGACCCTTTGCGTCGCCTACAAGAATACCTGCAACGCTATCGCGCACCTCATTTGGTCGGGTTGCCTCGCTTCTGTGGTGGGGCTGTCGGTTATGCGGCCTATGACGCCGTGCGTTACACCGAACACTTGCCCCATCCGCCTTCCGATGACCGTGGCTTGCCCGACCTGTGTTTCGCTTTCTACGACCGCATGGTGATTTTCGATCACATCAACAAGACCCTAGCGGTGGTGGCGCTGGCGCACGTAGATCGCCAGCACCTCCCAGAATGCTATGAGCGGGCCTGCCAGCGGGTTGATGAGTTAGTCGAGAGCCTTCGCGAACCAGGGCACGACTTGCCCCTGGCGGATATAAGCTGGAACAGTACCGCGTTTACAGGTGCGCCGGATTGGGCTCTGCCTACGGCCACCGATCTCGGTCAAATCGCCTTAAGCCGACCGGTGCGCTCCAATTTTACCCGCGAGCGGTTTTGTGATGCGGTGCGTCGCTGTCAGGAATACATTCGCGCGGGGGATGCCTTTCAAATTGTGCTCAGCCAGCGGCTACAGACGGAAACCCATGCCCATCCGTTCGACCTGTATCGCGTGCTTCGCGTGGTGAACCCCAGCCCGTTCATGT
>BEIM01000350.1 GCA_002898995.1 bacterium HR36 | reverse complement strand
TGGATGGCTTCCCACTGCGCATCGGTAAGGTCGTTCATCCTGCCTAGCCTCCTTTCTAGAGAGCCGACCGTAGTTTACCCCATCTCAACTCTTTTTGAAATGGCTTCTAGAACGTTTTGCACCCGCACGGAACGAGACAGTATGAAGATGCAGGGTCTTGTTCGCGCAGTAACGTTGCGTGAAAAAGGACGCGGCCCGTGAACCAAGAGCGGACGGCCTCAGCCAGCTGTGCCGTTCGGAGAGGCCTCCACCCGATTACTACTGGACGGCGTTCTTCGGCCGATGACCACACAAAAACTGGCTGGCGTCAGCCAGCCGTGGCATCTGTAGAGCAATCTCCCACACCGCCGCGAATGACAACATCACACGGCCGCCCCGTGCGCGGAAAAACCCACCGTCCTTGTTTCGGAATTACTGACGCAAACTGACGATGGATACTGACCTGAAAATGCTAGGCATTCGAAGTTCCCTTTTTACGATTCTTATTGGTTCGAGGCGGGCTGTGCTGTCCCGTAGGCCATTAGAACTGACACTCAGCCTGCCAAACGCATGAGTACCAATACCGCACTGTTATGGAGGAAATGGAGCAGCATGGGCAGAGCCAAGCCGCCACTGGCCAATCGCAGATAGCCGAGGGCTAATCCCACCAGCAGGAGATAGGGGACAAACACCAGTTGGCCAAGATGTGCGACTGCGAACATTACCGCCGAAAGAAGCACGGACAAGTGCATAGCAAGTTGTCGCCCGCCGCCTCGCAACGCGTCGTACAGTGCTCCCAGCGCCAGGTAGCGGAAAAAAAGCTCCTCGAAAATCGCTGGTTGCACCGTAAGCACCACCCAGAACAGCGGCAGTTTGGCCAACTCTCGCATGAGCTGAATTTCCAAGACATCCTCGCCAACGATCTGGCGCATCGCATGCGCATAGACAATGTTCAGGATGAACAGAGCAGGCAGAATCAGTATTGGCCCCAGAACCCAAGAGATTACCCGATTGCGATAATCCGGCTTGGGCAGTGGCCTAATGGAACCGGCAACCAACCAGCTGGCCAACACCACGAGTGAGGAGCCTACACCTGCCACCAGCATTTGCTGTAAGGCGAGCCTCGCCAATTTGCGAAGGTCTTCGTCAGCAAGATGCCCACCACGCCAGAGCAACCCCATGTCTTGAACCTTTAGAAAAAGAATCACTGCTGAGGCAATGACTACGGCCAAGATCAGCACATAACCCACGAGCATCGCCAGCAACGCCCGCAAAGACCAGGAGCACAGGCGGTTTTGTGGATAGCCCGGCCCAACGGCGCGGGAGACGGCGAAGGCGCCTGGTATCGCTATGGGACGCGAATGCGTAACCCTGAGGAGATCAGCCGCACACCAGGGGCAATGCACATGGTCTCGGCGGACGGGCTGGCCACAGTGCCAGCAAAGGTCGGGCGGGCCCCCGTAAATCTCTGGACTTCGCGGCGTGCTTGCGGGCCAGACCGCCGGTGCAGCCGGTTCAGCAACAGGCACTACCTCGGAAGGTGGCAAACCTGCTGGCTCGACGTGAGGTTCTTCGTGACGCTCACCTTCGAAACTTGGCAACTGATAAGGAGGCGGCCAGGGGTCATTGGGAAATCGAAGCGGATCGGGCATGATCTGCACCCGGGTGCTGAGCTCGCAGTTTTGCTCCTGCGATGGACGAAACCGTTGAAGCAGTCGCGACACTCATACTACTTCATTATACTAGCTGCCGACACTTAAGTCTGGCAAATTGGCCAGTTTTCTGCTACACTTATTCACCAGGCAGAGAAGGCCGGAACTCGGGCCGGGACAAATCAGCGGATCCACGATTGGGGAGGAAAGGCTAGGACGACCAGCGGGAAAACCAGCGAGGGTGCGAGGAACTAACTGCGGCTGCCCTAAGCCAGATGCAGCGGCGGTTAGGAACTGGTGCCCCAGCGCGACGATGAGAGGGTGCGTTGGTCGCCTAGTCTGAAGCGGTAACCGTGCATCCGAGGGGCCGGCCATGCGCGTCCAGCTGGTTGTCAGTGAGGGGAAGTACCAGGGAACGATTGTCGAAATCAAGCGGGACCTATTCCTGATCGGAAGCGACCCAGCCTGCCAGCTCCGCATTAATGCCCCTGGGATTTCGCGGCAGCATTGTGCTATTGTCACACGCACCAATAAAGTGTTCGTGCGCAACCTTGGTGCCGGCGAGGCGGTGGTCATGGTAAACGAGCAGCCCGTCGGAGCTGGGGAAGAAATGCCGCTGCACGTGAACGATCGGCTCACCATTGGCCCGGCCAAGTTCAAGGTGGTCTTCAAGGAAAAGCAGCTGCACCAACGCGATGCCGAAGAATGGGCATTGAAGGCACTCGACCAGGCGTTTCAGCACAAAGAAGACGATGCCGAAACGGGTGATCCGTTAACCCAAGCCCTGGAATCGCGCCCGTCTTCGGCGGCGGATGCAGCGGCGCAAATCCTCGCGCAGTTTGCCCTGCAGCGTGGTGTCGTCCGTGGGCGTCTACGTATCGGCGAAGACCAGGGCGTGACCATTATCCGATTTAATGACATCCACTTGGTGGAAGAAGCGGAGATACAGTCCATCAAGAAGGAACTCCTGCAGGCGATTCAACGGCCGCGCATGCGCGTGTTGCTCGATTTTAAAAACGTACGCCGGATGTCGAGTGCGGCTGCAGAGATGATTCGCGAGGTATATCACTTGGTAACGGGCAATCGCGGCCAATTGGCTCTGTGCCGACTTCGCCCCGAATTACTGGCCGGCCTGGAGGAAGCGGGCTTGTTGAAGTTGGTGCGTTATTTCCGCGACAAAAATGCCGCCATTCAGACCGCGCAATGGTAATCGGCTATGCTTCTGGCCGTGACTGCCGATTTGCATTATCCCAAGACCCCCAACTATACGCTAACCCACTTGTCCTTGGCCATCGAGCGGCAGCGGCCGGACGTCCTGGTGCTCGCCGGCGATTTGGGCGATTCGTCCGTGCACACAGCGGCAAGCCTGGCTTTCTTTCGCCGCTTGCCGTGCCCTAAACTGGTTTTGGTGGGCAATCACGACTTGTACCCCGACACCAATTCCTCTATGTCTTTTTCCCCAGTTTCGGAACCAGCAGTACAGCAGCCTGTGCAAAGGCTAGGCGGCTACAGCAGTGCGCAGCTATGGCAAAAGGAGCTCCGCCGACAAATTGAAGCTCAAGACGGTGTTTGGCTGGAAGACACCATCTTCGTGCGTAACAGCGTTGCCATCGTGGGCACTATTGCTTGGTACGACTACTCCGCCGCCGACCCGCAACTTGGTTATGGCCCCGAGATTTTTGCACGCGAAAAGCGCTTCTTCTCCACAGACGACCGGATCAACTGGCCCTGGTCAGACCAAGAATTCGCCGCCATGGTCAGCCGCGATTTTCTCCGCCGGCTCGATGCAGCGGTGGCTCATCCGCAAGTGGCTCATGTCGTGGTGGTTACGCATGTCCCCATCTTGGAACAACAATTGCTCCGCCGCCCTGGCGACAAACATTGGGGCTTCTCGAATGCTTACTTCGGCAACCTGACATTGGGCCGCGAAGTCCTCCGCCGCGAGAAGGTGTGTCTGATAGTAAGTGGGCACACGCATATTGGCCGGCGCTCTTACTTCCTGGCTCCCAATGGGCGCGTCGTTCAGGCGGCAGTGGTCGGCCGACGCCAGCGCCAGCCTACCTTCCTGCTCTGCCGTGTCCCCGCGCCGGCTCTGCCCGCTCCCGTGGTTTCATTTTCATAACGCCGACTCCGGCGGGAGTGTCTATGGAGTCAACTGGTTTGGAGCAGTGGATTGGGGAGATTCCTGTGGGGGAATCTCCCGGCCGTGCGGATCGCGGACTGGCCCCAATTCGGATGCCAGTTCTGCTTGCAGTTCGGGTGTGAGGAAATGCTCCATCCGCTCGGCAACCGCGTGTAAATGGTCGAGTGGCAATGCAAAATGGCGTTGTAGCCACGCTTCCCAGAGCCGATGCGAACGCACTACTTGCCGTGCCCGTTGACGGCCGCGTGCAGTCAGCTGCCACTG
>BEIM01000349.1 GCA_002898995.1 bacterium HR36 | reverse complement strand
TAACTGCCATCTGCCTGCACCAGCAAAAAATGCCCACTGGCGGCAACGGCGGCGTGGCGTAAAGCGACGGGCAAATCCGCCTGCCACGGCGTCGCTTCCCAGATGCCCCGGTTACAGGACCACAGATATACCGTGCCACTGGCGGTGATTACGCAAAAATGATGTTCTCCCACAAAATTGCCAGCGCGGGGTCGGTCCTGAGGCAGGCGCAGGAGCTGCGGAAACGAATTTTGCCCGTACACGGTTACCCACCATTCTTCTTTTGCCGCCGCCTGCCAGACGACAGCTATATACGTCCTCCGCGGTGAGGAACAAACCGCTGCGATAGATTGGGCCGGGCCTTGCCAGGACCAATCAGGAGAACGGCTCCACTCACGCCAAATGGCAGCATGACGTTGGCTCCATAAGGCCAGCACACCATCTTGGGCTACGAAGGCTCCCTGGATTTCCCCAGGCGTACCTGCCGTTGCCGTATGGGCGGTTGGCAACGAGAGCGTGGCCCGTGGAGCAGGGACAGAATCTTGCAAGCTCGACCAGACCCACACTCGAGCATCGCGTGAAATAGCCCACCACTGCTCAGCGTAAGGAAAGATGCTGATCAGTGGCGGATGGTGCCAGAAGGGTTGTTCAGCCCGTCGAAACTCAGCGTCCAGCCAATGCCATTCCCAGCGGCGGTGTTCGGGTGGTAGTTGGGAGAGAAGCCGTCGCGCTGCCCCGAGTTGCCCAGCACGCCAGTGTTCCAGCGCCTCCTGTACACAGCGGAGGGTTTGCAGCCGATGCCAGCGGCTGTGCTGTTGTTGAAGTTTTTCGCGCTCGCGGCGCAGAGCAGTTTCTGCCAGCCAGGCCCGTTCCGCTTGGCAATGCGCCAGTCGCGCTTGCCAGGTGACCCCGGCCAGCCCCAGACCGGTAAGCACAGCCGTCGCGGTAACCAGCGCAGCCATCGCGGGCCGCCGCTTGATCCACTTCCACGTGCGATACCACCACGTCGCAGGGGCGGCGATGACCGGCTCACCCGCCAACCAGCGTTCCAAATCGTCCGCCAGGGCTTCAGCTGAGGGATAGCGCTTTTGCGGGTCGCGTTCCAAGCACTTCAAGCAGATGCGTTCCAGGTCGCGGTCAATGCGAGGATTGAGCTGGCGCGGCGGCACCGGACGCTCCGTCCATACTTGCCGCACGGTCGCCATCCGCGTTGGGCCTTTGAACGGTGGTCGGCCAGTGAGCATCTCGTACAGAATGGCGCCCAGGCTGTAAATGTCGGCGGCCAACGTGATCACACCCTTCTTGCCCGAGGCTTGCTCGGGAGCCATGTAACTGGGCGTCCCGACGATTTCTCCGACTTGTGTCAGCTCCAATTCCCCGGATTTAGGCCGAGACCGTTGGCTGTCGGCGGCAGGGTCTTCGGCATCTACCGCGCCCACTTCAGCAGATTGGCCTGCCGCAGACGCACCTGTCCCTGATAACTTTCCTCTCCTCGTTCCCGCCGCCGCACTCTCCACGGGCAAATGTTTGGCCACGCCGAAATCCGCGACATGAGGCCGGCCATCGCTGTCCAACAAAATGTTGGCCGGCTTCAGGTCGCGATGCAAGATACCCCGCTGGTGCGCGTAATGAATACCTCGGGCAGCAGAAATGATGAGGCGAGCAGCGGCGCGGTGATCCTCACGGTAGCGCCACATGTGCTGGGCCAGGTTCCCCCCTTCGATCAGCCTCATGCTGTAGAAGTAATAGCCATCATGTTCGCCGACTTCATAGATCGGAACGATGCGGGGATGGTCTATGTTGGCAGCCGCTTCTACTTCGATGCGAAACCGCTGCCGCTCTACCGGGTTGGCTAGTTCGCTGCCGGGGATGATTTTTAGGGCCACTAACCGATTCAGACTGATTTGGCGGGCTTTGTACACTACACCCATACCCCCACGGGCGATCCGCTCCAGGATTTCGTAGTCGCCAAAGACCCGACCTGGAAAGGGATCGATCGGTTCCTGCACGGGAACCTGGGGCGTGGTGTAATACTCCGCAGGGTGCGTTTCTCCCGGGCGTTTGCCAGGGGTTCCCGCAGGCCGCGAGGCTTCTGGTTGTCCAGCAGGCTCAGCCATGACACGGTGCAGCCGTTACACTATGGGGCGATTTTTCGACCTATCCGCCCCTCATCTGGAAAAACTCTCTCCAGGCCATGCGCCTCCGCCTTAGACGCACGGCGCACCCTTGCCGCCACAGCCCATTATGAGGCTGCGCTGTAAATATAGCTCACATGGCCAAGCCTTGTCGAGCTAGGGCAGCCACCGCAGCTGAATGTTGCGGAACTCGAATTGTCCCGATTCCGCTTGCAAACCAATAGGGCCTTTGGCAGGAACTTTGAAAGTCTTCTCCAAGAGTTCACCGTTACAGCGGCACTCGGCCAGGTTGCCGCGCACTACGATGTCCAATGTGTTCCAATCGCCCGCCTTGAACATTTTGAGATTCCTGTACGGCCCAACTGTCGGATAATCCCGCACCTGTAACTGGGTGCCGCGAATATACACACCGCTATCGGCGCGCGGCGCCGCACGAAATTCCAGACGCAGATGGAAATCTTTGTCAAAGCTCTGAGCTGTGTACAGGTCGCGAATGCCACCTTTACCCGCTTTGTCTTTGGCCTCGATCACGATTACCCCATCGCGCACGTGGAAGCGGCCATCAGGGGTTTCGGTCATCCCGTCCATGGGCTTACCTTTCTGGCCAGAATAGACCCAGCCCGTCAAATCCTTACCGTTGAATAAACTCACGAATTCTCCAGCGCTCGATTTATCCTGGGCCAGGCCGGGCAGGCTCTCTGGGGTTATCCAGCTGACCAGCAGCAGTATGGTCCCCCAGCCACAGCCGCGCAGTATCGTGGTTCGACACATGTCCAGACTCCTTGGTGTGGGTTAGGATTTTGGCGTTGACCGGTCAGACCCTACGCCTTGACACTGCCCACCATATCAGCACATCTCGCGCGGTGAGGGATCCACGGAGGCAATTGGGTCGGGCAGATGGGTCAGCACCACCGAGCACCACGCGGACTACACTTCAAGGCAGGTAGTGAAGGCGGGGATCGGCCCGTGCGCACATGACACGGGCCAGTGTGGGCAATGTGCGGCCACTATATGAACGGCTGCGCCAGCGTCAAGCCAACACCTTTTCCAAACCATTCGGCTTCGGTTCGCTGGCCGACCAGTCTTGGGTTGATCTGGCGCGGTTTCGCCCTGGCTCCGATTGCCATCGGCCGATGCCCTAAACAGCTTGTCTAATCCGGTGCGGTTTTGCTGCTGTCTCAGGGCGTGGCCGCGTCTGCCGACAATGGAATGCCCGAAGGGATGTGGCGCTGGTGAAGCTGCTGCAGGGCGCGTTCGACGGCTACCTGCTGTTCCAAACGCTTCAGACGCTGGCGCAGTTCTAAAAGTGCGTCGCGGTTAGCGGTCATGCCCGGCTCGTCGGGGCGTCCGATTTTGCAGCATTCCAAGCTAAGCTGGAGGCTTTGCAATTGTGCCGTCAGCTCCGTCAACTCCGCACCGAGTTGCTGGCGTTGCTTTCTGAGCCAATCAAGCTGGCGTTGCATGTCCACCAGGGATCGCCGGTCCGCGACACCGGCTTCACCTGCTTGAGCAACAGGGGCTGGTTCGGTTGGTCTGCGATGGTCTGACCCTGCTGGACTGTTACCGATCTCTCGGCGGGGCAACGGCAGCTCGCCTGGTAACAGCGCTGGCTGATGCTCGTGCCAGCCTTGCTGCCACTCCAGCTGACGAATCGCCGAGAGCAGTTCCGCTTCGGCACACAGTAAGCGATCGTGGCTGCGGCGCAGTTCGGTCAGCAATGCCTCAACCTGCTCGAGTTCTGCCTGGAATTGGTCTAGGTTGCTGGTGCCTTGTGGAGAGCTTCGCCACCAGAGACAGATGTCGTGTATCATCCTGCCACCACAGTAGCAGCTCAAGCCAATTCCCACGACGCTCAGCACGATAGCACCAGCACGCATCCTGCTCCTCCCTTGTCTCGGCAGCGTGCGGTCTTTTTGCGGTTACCGCTCTGGAAGTGCAGGCCTCCAACATCTTTACGGCCCAG
>BEIM01000348.1 GCA_002898995.1 bacterium HR36 | reverse complement strand
GCTTTCCGCAAGGAGAGGAAATCCCCCCGTCCCCGAAGTTTTGCCAAACGGATCACGTGGTGGAGACTTATAAAAAACTTCCACTGCAGCAATCACAAAAGTCGTGAGCGCCAAGAGAGAGAGGGTAAGGAAATTTCTGCGTGGCTGGCGCGCAATGAAACGCGTGCTCAGCCAGAACCACCAGGAGTGTCGCGTAATATCGAAGCGCGGATGGCGAAGTATGATTAGTATGCCGATCAGCCCGGCGCTAAGCCACACGCCGCCAGTAAGAAAGAACCACAAGGGAGCTTCCTGGAGCCGAGACACTAGAGCAATGGCGAAACAGGTGAGACCCAGGACAACTGTCCCGATGAATAGAGCGATCGTTAATGTCGCTCGCCTAGGACTTGATAAGTGGCTAATTTCTGCTTGAAATCGGCCGAGCAGCAATTCGCGGCAGGAGTGACCTCGCAGATCACGCAAAGCCCATAAGAGTGCTAAACCTGCTGCCAGTATGCTTAGGCCGAAACCTATCCAGACCGCACTGCTTTGTAAGGGATGCCAGAAGATAGACGGCGTAAGCTCCGTCAGAGAAACTGCGGATGCTGGCCATTGCGTGGCTATCCAAAGAAGTAAACTCCAGGCGTAAGCAACCGCTCCAGGAATGCCCAAGAGACAGCCGATTACACTTACCGTGCCAAACTCAGCAACTAACAAGGTATGAAGCATGAAAGGGCCGTAGCCGAAAGCACTCAGCACACCAATTTCTGGCGCACGTTGGAGCAATTGCAAGCGCACCAGCAGGACAATAAGCAACAGCGATGAAACCACCAGGAAAGTGCTGAACCCCATGAACAGCCAGCTAAACATACCCGCGGAGCCTTGCATTAATGCCCATTGCGATTCTTGACGCAAAGCAATAACTTGAAAGCCGAGCTTTTCGGGATCGAATTCCTGCAGCAAAGTATTCCTCAGCCTGTCCAAATTCACACGATCTAAAGGTTGTGGGGGAGAGGGTGCCAGCCGAAGGGAGGTCCATTTTCCATAACGGCTAAACCAGCCCAGTTGCTGAGCGGTGTCGAAGGAAACAAAGGCACGGGGAGCCGCTCGAAAATGACGCCAATGCCGGTCGTCGGCGTAGCGGATCCATTCAGGATGCCATTGTGGGCGAGGAAAAGGGGGTCTCCAGTCGGCCGGACTAATACCGCGTAAGCCCGGGAACTCTGGCGTCAAAACCGCATCCACCGCAGCGGCCTGCCACGCAAGCACCCCTGCCACACGCAAAGACGCGACCTTTTCCTGCAAGAACCAACCGTGGGATTCCACGAAATAGCTAATCGTTACTTGCTTAGGAGCTGATCCAGGACTAAAATCGGTCCGCCAAAATCCGAAAGGCCAGAGATCATTAGCCGCTGGTTCTGTCAATAAGATTTCACCTGGGGCGAGCGGCTGTGTCCAGCGTTGACCGTCCCACCGATAGAAGGGCCCCCAGGGAGCATCTTCCCGAGGGTCTAATACACTCACCGTCATATAGGGTATATACGCATAATAGAAGCGCCAGCTAAGGGCGGCTTGTAAAGGTGTGCTGTGGTAACAAGCAGAACCAAGAGCCAGGCTAATCAAGCCTAACCAATGCGTCGGATCCCAAGTGAGATTCACTAGGTATGTTAAAGTGGGCCTAACTTCCCACTGCAGTTTCCTGGCCACTTGCCCAGCGGTGTCAGCAAGATAGTCCTCTAACAGTAGACGATTGGTTTCCAAAGAAACATATCTCGGCGGATTACCCGAAAGACGCCATCGCAAACCGTAATCCTCTAATTGCAGGGCCAGGCGCAAGGCAGCAACTAACTCGTCGAAGCTTAAGAAGTGCTTTGAATCAACCGCGCTGATTAGGATAACATTTGCGGGGTTATCTAAAAAAAGAGGTTCGCGCAACCGGCGCTGGATATCTTCTAAAGGGAGATAAACTGTCCAGAGCTGGTTTTGTTGCGGCGCCAGCGAGAAAAGTCCGCCTTGATCATCGGCAATGATCTTAGTAAGGGTTCGGGGTGCGAGAATAAGGTCAGTTTGCCAAGCGCGGCCTGTTTCGTCGGTGCTCCGCCCTCCCAGGGTCTCCTGGGGAATGGCACTGGGGCGAGGCAAGCGAATCTCCAAAAGATTTCCGGGGCGCAAGTGTAGTTGCCGCGCTAGTGCCTCGTTGACAGCAACGCTGCCGGTTAGATCGTGCGCTGGAGCGGCAAACAGGTACCAGAATTCCCGAGGCACACCCAGCACTTGCACCGAACCAGCATGCCGCAGCAATCGCCCCTCTTCGTCGTGGACCAATACCGTGCCTCGCAGTTGCAAGATAGCGACTGCAGAGATAGTCAACCCCTTGGATTTATAAGTTTCGGAAAGGCGGTGAGCTAATTCTGAGGTGAAAAAGCGAGAACTGGTAAGAGCGTAATCAATGGAACCGAGACGTCGTTGTTCGAGGGCTGCCAGCTGAGAACGAAGCAATTCGCCGACGAGCAAAGCGCCAGTCAGCGCGATACACCCCACCATACAACCTAGCAGGATGGCTAGGTGGGAGCGCGCGTGGTAGCGGAGGTTTTTTTGCCAAAGAGAGGACAGGGTCATTTGCCGCCAATCCACATAAGAATTCCCGCAGTTCAGGTGCTGCTAACCGCTTTGCGGGTGAAGCTGGCCATCGAGTAATTCATAAATACGTGGGAATCGCCGGGCTATCTCAAGACTGTGAGTAGCCAGGACTAATATTACATTATGAGCGTGCACTAAGTCGCGCAACAAGGAGGCGACGTGCTGAGCCGAGTGGCGATCGAGGTTGCCGGTAGGCTCGTCGGCCAGGATCAAGGTGGGGTTGTTGATCAAAGCCCGTGCGATAGCCACCCGTTGCCGCTCTCCGCCGGACAATTCAGCAGGGTGATGCTGTAGGCGGTGACTAAGTCCAACCCGGTCAAGCAACTGGCGGGCTCTTTCTGCTGCCGTGGCTCGTGCGGATGGGACGATTAGGCTGGGTACCAGGACATTTTCCCAAACCGTACATTGCGGCAGAAGGTAATGCTCCTGGAATACAAAACCAATATGGCGGTTACGGAAACTTGCCAGTTCGTTATCGGGGAGTTGGAAAGGATCCTGGCCGTTGAGTAAGACGGTGCCGCTAGTGGGGGGCTCGAGCGTACCCAGGACATAAAGGAGCGTGCTTTTCCCCGAACCACTCGGCCCCATAATGGCCACAGCTTCGCCAGGTTTTAGCTCCAGTTCTATGCCACGGAGTACGGGTAGCTCTCCGGAAGGCATAAAATAAGTTTTTGTCAGTTGCCGTACTTGCAGCCCGGAAGAGCAAGTCGTTTGCAACATTACTTTTCGTGTCCCGATTTTTGAGCCAATTGCAGGATTAGCTTCCAAATGGAGTCGGGTACAGGCATGACCGAAAGGCGTGGCAGACGGACTAACTCCCAAGCCGCACATTGGGGCAGAGCCTTAATCTCGGCCAAGGTAACGGGCCGCGCGAATTTTTTGCCCGGGCGAACATCCACGACGTAAAGTTTAGATTCGCCGGCGGGATGATAAGCATCGCTCACCGCTTCCATGATCCCGACAATTGCTTTTTCCGTGCCCGTATGGTAGTAGAAAATGCGGTCTCCCTTGCGCACCTGGGCCAAGTTTTTCTGCGCCAGCGCATTGCTAACCCCATCCCAGCAAGTTTGCCCCTCACGGAGTAAATCGTCAAAGGAGTAATGCTCTGGTTCTTCCTTGAAAAGCCAGTAGGCCATAGGCTAGTCCCTAAGTCCGTTTATGACGGCGATGAACGCCCTTTTAGTGTGGCTCATTGAGGATATCGTTACTATATAAGGGACGTTCGTGAATTAGAATAGTGATGCGAAGACAGGTGCAAAATCTAGAGCTGTTGAGTAAGGAGGGAGGCGAGGGACATGTCGCGAGTGTATGGCCAGCGGGTGGTGATATCCATTCCGCCCAACGAAGAAGATGACGCAGCACGGGAAGAGGCAGGGCCAGTGGTGCCCCTGATACAGCTAACCACGTGCGAATTGGAAGCAGTGCACCCAACAGGGCTGGCTGGACACCCAGAAATCCAATCTTTGCAACAGTGGCTGGACTTGAA
>BEIM01000347.1 GCA_002898995.1 bacterium HR36 | reverse complement strand
ATCGAGATCGCGGACGGTGAATTTGAAGCGGTCGCCGGCCGCGGGATTCGTCTCACTCAGCACATTGCCGAAACTGTCGTAGGTGATTTCGTCTAACACTTCTAAGCCGTTGCCGTAACCGCCCGCATCCCGCACAATCGCCTCGGAAAATCACGGGGGGCTTACGCCCCCCGCTCCTGGTTGCCATAACCGCTTGCATCCCGCACAATCGCCCGCACCGAACCAACATAGTCCGTCAAATATCAGTCGGGGATGCCAGTAACCGGGTCGAGCCGAGCTAACACCTGATCTATATCCGGCCCATAGAGGTAATAATGCTGCACGTTGGCCTGGTCAGCCAAGTTTATATGCCGATTGGCGCCACGCCAAAGTATTCATCCGGATAGCCGGCGCCTGGGCAATAAGACTAATACCTTACGACAATCTCCAGTCGTAGACACTGCTCAGGCCATGTGGCCAAATGTAGAAATGTGTCTTGGTGTAAGCGGATATCTTTATGCGGTCCTCGGGGTAGCATGATAGTACTGCCAGGGCTGACCATTGAGCTTCGGGATCAGTATCTGGCGACAACCCAATGTCGCCAGTTTACAGCCAACCTCTGCGTGCATTCTTTGGTGCACAATCCGCAGTAGCGGTGTAGAAGAGTAGCCCAAGGCAATATAGTAACGCTCAGCCCGTGTCTGAGGGTCAATTGCTGGCCCGGTGTAAACCGAGAGACGAGCAAGTCCGCGCCGGATAACGCCACGGCTGTAGATAATACTCGAGGTTCTGACCGACGCATTCGGACGTGGATGCAATAGCTGTTTCTCTTCAACATAGGTCCGACGAGCCAGGATTTCGGAATCCCAGTTGTTACACAGGGCATTGGAACATAGATAAATGCTCCGCCCGGTACGGCGAACCACTTCACTATCTGAGCTATACGGCAAACAGCCGGAAGCCACGAAAATCCTACACACATCATCAACGATAGCAGAACCAGCCGGGTCCCAAGTGGAGGAATTGGAGGAACTGGGTCCCCGATCTGGATTGGAGATACAGACATTCCAACCGACTGGAGGCGAGTAGGGCGCAGGTCCGAGGGTTTCTATCCACCACCTGGCATATTCTGATTCAGGATTGCCAGACATGATGGAGCTATCCTCTGTAATCTGAAGGTGGAGCTTGACAATTTCTACCAACACCTTCCCCCCTGGGTAATTGATTAGAACTCCACCGTTTTGGATTGTTCGGAGCCACTGGGACCGGCCCTCGGGTCGGATAGGATGGGCGAGGAATTCCATTTGCTCAAACCACGCGCGTGCAAATGGCTCCCTCCAGCAATCCGCTAACTCGGGCGGCATCCATAGTGCCAGTGGCGGCAACAAGCCCATGGTCATGCCCTCGGATTTCCTAGAGCGGAGATTATCCGCTACACGCAGATGGATTGCGCCTAAGGCTCGGGGCTATTATACAATGTCCCTCAAAGAGCTCAAGCCCATGATACAAGGGCGGAGGCGCCATGGCGGACTACCATACTACTGCAGCCACTCTGCCTGGCACCCTAGTATGACCGCCTCCCAAATCCCTAACGCCAGCGGACGCCTTTGAGCCGCGCCCACATCTGAACGCCAGGGACTTATCCGCCACACTCAGAGGGTGCCCTTATGCTTGTCCGTCTTATCTGGTTCCCTTTCACGTTTACCTAAGCATGTTCTTGGCCTAGCCAAAATGCGAGGGAATAGCCCCGCGCCCAACCCATTTACAGTTTGAGTAGAGACCAATCACTGGCAAGAATTAGGCAGGCTTACGCGGTTACTCTCTCTTGCTTAGCGCGCAAGCAAGCGATGCCGCGATGGACACGGGTCTATAGCGGAAGGCAAGATCAATACCGCCGGTGTCAGTAATGGAGGCTGCTGTTTCGGCAGGATCACCGGTGGCCCTAGAATCGGGATTATCATATCGTTTCCTGCTCCCTGCGGCGAGTGGCTTAGACAGTAGACTGAACCAACTCCGCTGTGGGAAAGAAGGTAAAGCGGAATATGATAGTTACCACAGCTCCAGGCCGTGATAGGTGCGGAAGCACATGTGATGGCGTGGCACCCAACCCGGCCTTCTAGCGCAAGCCCACGATTCAAGACCGGAAACCAGTGACCCGACCTAGAAAGAATCCTGTCACCGAAAATCAACACTGGTCTGCCCTCCCGGTAGTAATGCACACACCCTTCAATCCTGTTGATGACCGCTACTTCTTCCACTGTCAGCCTTCCCAAGTCTGTTCCTGCAGCATGGCAGCCTTTGCCGCCGATTTCCCACACAATATGGAAAGGCTTACCTTCTGTCACGATGACTTCCATCAATCCAGGGTTGGGCTTCAAAGAACCTTGCAGCCCGCAGCTGCTAGCGACCTAGTTAGAGCCACATCACTTGCCGCCAGGCAGCAATATGTGGCTCCCCAGGCATACTCGCCCCGGCTAAAGCAGGCCCCGGCGTTACGGCCAGCGCCCCAGCCAGGAATCATTCCTTCGATGGGGCCAGGGTCGCCATTATAATAACCACAAATCCCCCCTGGCAACAGCCGTCCCAGCCACGACGATGGCGATTATAACCGGTATCGGTAGCTCGCCGCTCGGGTCTGTAAGGCTGAGCGGCATGTTAAACACATACCGGTACAGGTTCGTGTCGCCGGCGGCAAACGAAAGCGGGTCTTCGGCAAAGGAAAGTTGATATACAGCCAGGAAGCGGCCGAGTTGCGGGTCGTACCAGCGGGCAAGACATGCACGTCGTCATGCGTGGATTGCACTACAGTTTCGGCCAAGGCCCGCAGTACTTCCTGAGCCTGTCCAGGTCGCGCGGGCAGCCAGGCTCGCGCCCGAAAAAAAGCGTATATTCCTCGATTACTTCCGGCCATTCGTCTATTGTCGCACCCTCTAAAACATCTAACTTTCCGTCATTAACAAAAAGGTTTAGGAATACTAACCGGCCATTTACATAACCGGTAAGATCGCTTAATACTAGTCGAGTTGTCGGGATGCGACGCAATGGTTCAGGGACTTGATATTGGTAAAAAAACCCGACTCCCGTCAACACCAAAGCCCCTTCTTCCAGATGAGGTTTCGCCAAGGCCCATTGCTCAGCCAAAATACGCAGCACCGGGTCATCCCCTGAGACGAGCATGTCGGTGGCGTCGCAGATCAACTGTAAAAATTTAGGGTCCCGCTGCTTAATCATCGCCCAAAGGTGCTTGTCGGGTCCCATTGGTTCCATGGTCTCTCCTCCTGTTGGGTTGGAGCAAATGCAGGCTTGTGATAGGAGGCGTACCCCGTAGTCGTTTCTATGGCTCCTATTCCCTGGGGATGAACACTGTCCCTATCCGCAATTCACCATTGACGATATTGTCCCTTACGTGGATGCGAAAGCCGTTGACCATCACATCAATTCCAGGGTCTGTTAGGCTCGTTACAAGCTCTGGCGAATTCTCGATCGCTTCCACTGCCGCCCGATGAATAGCCCGCAAAGCCTCTTCCATATTCCCTCCGAACGAAGCAAGGAAGTCCTTGAGCTGGTGTTTCTCCAAATTCTTTATGAAAATATGGTGGAGTTTGTTGGGGTCGACATCTCTTAACTCTCTTACGAGGATCGGGCTTGGTCGGCCAGGCATGCGCCGAGGAACCGGCCCCTTGCAGGCGTTTTTGATCCGGGGTAACACAGGCACTAAACTGATAACGACATTGATAGCGCTTGCCCAACGCGGAACGGGCTCGCCAGTGACTATATCCCAGCCGGTAACCAATTCGATGGTCGCTTTACCCGTCCCGACCACCGGCAGGATATCCATCGTGTTGCTGAGGTTATCTGCGTAAATCTCTCGGATCTGTTCACGACTAGCACCGTCTGACCCACCGATAGGACCAACTGGCTTTGGATTGAGCAGGATTATGCCTCCACCTAAACAACTACGCCCACGAACCATATCAACTCTCCTGACGGATCGGTGGCACTAAGCGGCATGTTAAACACATACCGGTACAGATTCGTGTCGCCGGCGGCAAAGGAGAGCGGATCTTCGGCGAGGAAACGGCCGAGTTGCGGGTCGTACCAGCCGGCGCGGTAGTAGGACAAAGCCA
>BEIM01000346.1 GCA_002898995.1 bacterium HR36 | reverse complement strand
ATACTTCCGCTCTTTGGCAGCGCCCTAGACAAACCACAGCGGCATGCTATTTTCCGCGCTTGCTGGCAGTGGTGCTCAGAAATCAGGAGGCTGGCGATGGAGCGGAGGAAATTTTTGCTGGCAACTGTTGGCAGCTTGTGGTCGTTGCGGGAGATGCTGGCGCAAACGACGGCCACTTTCGGCACTGTAGTGCCCTGGCTTTCGCCGCAGAGTGGGCCCTTCCTGATCTGCGTCGGCAGTTTTCGCGGCGAGCAAGCCCGCGAACTGGCCCAGCAATTCGCTCACTTCGTGCAGCAACACTATCGCCTACGCACTTATCTCTTTAGCCGTTCGGAAGAAGAAAGGCGCCGCCAGGAGCAGGAACTCCAGCGGCTGCGGGAACTGTATGGGGCAAATCAGCGGTTCCGCCGGGTGCGTATCGAAGATGAGTACGCTGTGCTGGTCGGTGATTTTCGCAGCTGGGACGACGCGCGCCGCGAACTGGAACGCATCAAGAAACTGCCACCTCCAGAAGGTATCCCATTGCCTGTGTTGTTTATCGTCCGCCAGGAACGCGGCAACGTGCCAGGCGCACCGCCCGACAAGGTTACCGGCGAATACGCCAAGTACAATCCTTTCCGCTATGCGTTCGTCGTTCCCAATCCCCTGGCACCGAAGCCTGCGCCGGCTCAGCCGAAAAATTGGGATCCCGCGTGGGCCGACCTCAACCGCAACAATCCCTACAGTCTCCTGCGCTGCCCCAAACGCTACACGCTTTTGGTCAAGGCATTTCAGGCCCCTATGCTTATTACCGGTTTGCGCGGCGCTCCACCTGTGCTGAACACGAACACGCCTCGACCCGCGGCCCTGGATGCCCAGGTCGAAAAAGAATTGCGCCGGCTCGAACAAATCCTGGGCTGGAAGCCCGATGCCGCCGCCCTGCAGGCCCACAATCTCTGCGAGGTGCTCCGGCATCCCAGCCTCAATTACGAAGCCTACGTCCTGCACACCAAAGAAGCCTCGCTCGTTACCGTGGGAAGCTTCGACCGTACCGACGACCCCAACGCTGCGCAACTCCGCCAATTACTCGCGGGCAAGACCATCGGCGTCGTCAAACTTTCCGACAATCCGTCGTTCCTTCTCGTCCCCCGCCCAGAATAGCAGCTCAGCAACAACCGAAGCGCCACCTGCTTGCGGCGCAGTCACTTTGCCGCGCTCGGGCTTGGAAAAACGCGCCTGAGAGTGCCGCAAGAACCGCTTGCTCCGGGATCTGTGCAGGGGCGGTTACCTAAGGGCCGGTTTGTGGGCGGCAAAAAATTGGCAGTGAGTACTTGCATTGTGTGGCCACTTGGCTATAATTGCAGCAAGCAGGCGGTTTGGGAACCGCCCGGAAGAAGCTGATGGAAGCCGGTGCCGTGAAGCTGACCAGTCTGGAACGCCGCAGCAGTGTCCCACTCCTGCAAGGTGTCGGGCAGGTCGGACCGAGGTTTCCGGGTCAGGGAGAAACGGTTGTAGCAGGGCGATGAATCGAGCGATTCAGTCGGGGAATCGTTGCCGGTTCGGAACACCATGCTAAGCCGTTGCCCCTGTGATTCCACGACTTCTTCCGCAGCCGGAGCACCGGTTGTTGAGTATTGGATCAGCGAAGGCTGATCGACAAGCTGTGAGGTGGCGGGTCGGCGCAGTGCTTGACCCACTCTAAAGCTCTCGAGGGGCCGAACTGGCACAGAGGACGGTCATGACGAAGAACCTGTATGTGGGCAATCTGCCATTCAACACTACCGTGGACGAGCTGCGAGAAGCGTTCGCCCGCTTCGGTACGGTAACCCGGGCCCAGATTATTGTGGATCGGGACACAGGAAGGTCGCGGGGGTTTGGCTTTGTGGAGATGGCCGACGGTGCAGACGAGGCGATCGCACAAATGAACGGTGCGATTTTCCAAGGTCGGCAACTGACGGTGAACGAAGCCCGTCCGCGTGAAGAACGGCGGGAACGGCGAGATCGTCGAGGCTACGGCCGACGCGGCGGATACTGATCGCCGACCACAGTCCAGTGCTGCGTCCACCTGACGACGGATAGCAGCTTTTTACGAGAGAATGAGTTGGCCTGGCACGGATGACCCGACCATCCGCGACCTGGGCAATCGTGAGCTGCGGGGCTGGCGCTGAGTCGGCCAGGAAGGGCTTGCTGACTCTGCTGCTGGCGAACGGAGTGGTAAAGGCTTAGCAGGTCAACTTTTTTTCCCGAATCCCAGAGCCGAAGACTCCATCTGAAAAACGGTTTGATTGCCGTTGGCCGTGAAGACATACTCGCCGGACGCCGAGAACACAGCATCGTGTACGGAAATCTCGACATCGGTAGCGGCCAGTTGGCTCCCGGATGGCGACCAAACGCACACGAGATGATCCTCGCTGGCGGTGAGGATTTCAGCGGTGCGCGGATGAAAGGCCAGAGCGAGGACGGGTTCGCTGTGTCCAGCGAGTTCTGCAAGGATCCGTCCCGAGGGAAGCTCGAGAAGCCAGACGGTGCCGTGGAGGTTAGCGGCCAGCGCATATTGACCATCACGGCGAACGGCTAAGCGAAGCACACCCTGGCGCAGCAACACACGTGGCGCCCAGTCGTCGCGATTCCAGTACACCAAAGCGCCCGCGCCTTGGCGCTCCGCTAACCAATCCACGCCGCCGACGAGAAGCCCGCCATAGTGGGGGACAAAGCGCACGGTTTCAGTAGTGGCTCCGCTAGTCGCTTCGGGAATGAGCAGGATGGGCGATTCTTGGGTCAACGCCCACAAGTAAACGTAGCCGTCGCTGCCGCCCGCGGAGGCCAAACGTTGGGTCTCTGGCTCCCAGGCCAGGTCAGTAATGGCCGTACGGTGTTCTTGCCAGCATCCCTGCCACTGCGCAGCATCCGCGGCCCAACGGTGGATGCCCCCCATCGCGTCGCCGGTGAACAGCAGTTGCGGCGTCTCTGCCCAGGTCAGACAAGTCGCGCCATGCGGATGGTCCAATTGCCGCGCCGGTCGGTCGCCACGCCCATCGAAGATGCAGACACGACGCCCCGCTGCTAGTGCCACGAGTCCCTCAGTTTCATTCCACCCCAAGCGAATACGTGCACCCGCCGCTCCCCCACCGCATCCCAGAACGACCTTCCCGCTGGCTACCTCCCACACCAGCAAACGGCGCTCTTCGCCACCACTAAGCAGTCGGTGTCCCAGGGCATCGAAGGCAAGTAGTGTCAATTCCCCTAGGCCCGCCGCGACTTCATGTAACAGCCGGCGATTGTCGAAAGACCAGAGCCGCAAACAGCCCGCACTGTCGCCCGTTGCCAGCACGCTGCCGTCTGGAGAAATGGCCAGGGCGGTGACGCATTCGTCGTGGGCGTTGAACAAAGCGACTGGTTCTGCTTCCGCTGGTTTCCACAGGTGGGCATGCGTGTCCCAGCCGGCCGATACCAGCCAGGTCAGGTGCGGATGCCAAACCAGAGCCGCGACCCGGCCGCTGGGTGGATGCCACTGCATCAGTAAATCGCCGGCAAATCGGCTGTAGAGAACCAAGCGCCGGGCCTCGTCAGCCACTGCCAGCAATTCGCCGTCGCCACTGAATGCTAGGGCACTGATCGCTTCCCGGCCTAATCGCATCTGCCGCCAGACACGCAAATGCTCGCTCTCCCAAACGCACACCCGCCCATCGTCGTGGCCAGTGGCTAACCACTTCCCATCCGCAGACCAGGCCAGGGCTGTTATCCATTCTTGCGGCCGAACCCGCGCCAATTCCTGGCCTTGCAGACAATCGAAGACCACCAGCTCCTGACCTGCCGCTGCCAGTCTCTCGCCATCCGGACGGAACGCCCAGAGCGGTTCGACTTCACCCAGATACCGTTGCCGGCGCTGCCGCCCGGTTGTTAGTGACCACTCCCGCAGCACTCCATGTTCTTCTACTGACCAGGCAGCTTCCTCCCCGAGAAAGACCGCGAGCAAATCGCCATCGGTTGTCAGTCGGCTGTCTCCGTACACCCGCACTAAACCCGGCTGAGATGACGGCCTGCCTTGTCCGTGGTGCCCGTTGGTCGTCAGGGCCGAATCGCCCCAGCGCCGTGACCAGTGCCCAAACATACCCAGCGCTCCCGAGCTTTCTCGCCTGCCCTGCTGTC
>BEIM01000345.1 GCA_002898995.1 bacterium HR36 | reverse complement strand
TGCAGTAAAGCTGTAACCCAGCCGATTGGCGCACGTAGAATGGAGTAGGCTAACTACTCGACACCGGACCATGGTGGGCTAATGCCCCTTGCTTTCAATTTGGCGATGGTGACTTTCCATGACTGAAAGTTTGTTGCAACGTCAGCTGGAATCTCCCGAGAGTGCCGTGCAGCGGTTTCGGGAATATCTTGCCAGCCGGCCGAAACCGCTTCGCTTCACTGAAGCGCAGCGGCAGATGATCCATTTCATTTTCTCCCGGCATAACCACTTTGACGCTGAACAACTCTGCGCCGAACTCGATCGCGCCAATCTCAATATCAGCCGAGCCACCGTCTATCGCACGCTCAACAAACTGGTCAATGCGGGTTTACTGCGCCGTGTGCAACTGGGGAATCGTGTGGCTTATGAACACGATTACGGTTATCCGCAGCATGAGCACTTGGTGTGCGATCAGTGCGGCCGGGTGATCGAGTTTGAAGCTCCGCAACTGGAAGCGGTGTATGAGGGAGTGTGTCGGCAGTATGGTTTCCAACCGAGTCGTCACAACTTGGTGGTGCGTGGTACGTGTGGCGATTGTCTGCGCGCCCACAGTGCCAAGTGCCGGCTCGATCTGATCTTAGCGGTACCGACCCCGGCGGGCTAAGTTCCCCAATTTGCGGCGGGCTGCGTAGAATCCTAAGCAGTCGCCATTTTGGACGGCCCGTGCCCGCGGGTAGTGCTCAGGAGATTCCGACTCAACCGAGTCGCCACCGATGCTGCGAAAGGCCTTTTGCTCAGCCCCACCACCCTCAAAATGGAAAACCCATGGCGTTGCCGAAAGTAGCAATTGTCGGCCGACCAAATGTCGGCAAATCATCGTTGTTCAATTGGCTGGCGGGTCGGCAAATTGCCATTGTTGACCCGACCGCTGGTACTACGCGCGATCGCTTGACCGCTCCAGTAGAAATCGAAGGGCGCTATTTTGAGATTTGCGATACCGCTGGGTTAGGCATCGAAGACCGCGACCGCCTGAGCGAACATATTGCCCGCCAGATCGAATATGCGTTGGAGCAAGCGGATTTGATCCTGTTTGTGGTGGACGTCCGCGATGGTGTGATGCCGCTGGATGAACACGTGGCTGACAAGTTGCGCCGCATCGCCAAGCCGACCATTCTGGTCGCCAATAAATGCGACACCCGCGCCTGGGACTACCAGGCAGGCGAGTTCGCGCGTCTGGGTTTCGGCGAACCGATCTGCATCAGCACCCAGCAGCAACGAGGCAAGGAGCAACTCCTGGCGCGAGTGCTGGAGCTGTTGCCTGTGAATCACGAAGCGCCACCCGAAGCTGTGTTGAAGCTGGCGATTGTTGGCCGCCGCAATGTCGGCAAGAGTACCCTGATTAATACCCTGGCCCACGAGGAACGTGTGATCGTCAGCGAGGTAGCCGGCACCACCCGCGACAGCGTAGATGTGCGGTTCGAGAGGGAGGGCAAGGTTTTCCTGGCCATTGACACAGCCGGCTTGCGCAAACGCAAGAGCATCCAGGATAGCGTCGAGTTTTACAGCTTGAAACGCGCCCAGCGCGCAGTGCGACGAGCTGATGTGGTCTTACACTTGTTCGACGCTACTGATGCTGTCAGCCGCGTGGATAAACAGTTGGCGCACCTGATAGTCGAGGAAAATAAGCCCACTATTTTCGTGGTCAACAAATGGGATTTGGTGCAGCGGCTCATTCCGACGGACCGCTGGGTGGAACACTTGCAGCAAACCTTCCCAGCATTGGATTATGTGCCTATCGTGTTTATCAGCGCCAAGACGGGCAAGAATGTGAGCGGCTTGCTCGATTTGGCTGAGACCTTGCATCGCCAAGCGGGGATGCGCGTCGCCACCAGCGAGATGAACCGCGTGGTGCAATGGGCCCTGCAACGCCAAGCGCCCCCAGTTCGCCAGAATCGCACCCCACGGGTTTATTATGCCACTCAGGTAGCGGTGCATCCCCCGATCGTGGTCATGATGGTCAACGACAAGGATTTGTTCGATCCGCCCTATTTGCGTTATCTGCTCAAGGTCTTCCGCGAGCAGCTGCCTCATAAGGAAGTGCCGATCCGCTTGATTCTGCGGGACAAGAAAGAACAACGCCGACACAAAGCAAGTGAACGCGAAACAGCTTTCGCACCGCACGCAGGATCTTTCCCTGCCGACACGCGCCGCGCCCAAGACACCGACGCAGCTGGTGGTGATGTCTGGCGGGACGTGTGACGGAAAGAGGCCCCGCAAATTTTCTTAGGAGGCTGGCCATGCACCAGACTTTTCCTGGCCCAACCGTTGCCCTGCCAATTCTCCCGCGGCTATCTGGGCAAGGTCTAGGGACGCTACTCCGGGCCCCGCTCCTGCTGGCGGCAGTTGCCTGGCCTGTTGCTGCTACATTTGGGCAGCAGGTTTCTGCCGCGCCCCAAATCTACCAGGGACAACTCGTCCGCCTGGCCGAGACACTTAAGGAGCAAAATGCAGAGCTTGATCCCGATGCCGTCCCATTCGCCCTGGCGTTGCGCACTGCCGACGGGAAGCTGCTGCCGATCCTCAAAACCCTCGGCAGCCGCGCTCTGTTCCAGGATGCCCGTTTGCTGAATCGCCCCGTGCAGTTGCAGGCGCGGCTCGTTCCCAACAGCCAGCTTCTGCTCGTTTATCGGTTCTACACGCTGAAGAACGGTGCACCGCACGAGGTCTATTATTGGTGCGAAACCTGCGCCATTCGTCGCGATTATCCTGATAAGGGAGTGTGCGAGTGTTGCGGCGGGCCGATGGAATTGCGCGAAGTCCCACTGCCGCCCTAAGCGAAACCGCGAGCGACGGCAGGCTCTCCCCTGTCGCTCTCGACCCGATGAGGGAGTGAGTCGGTCATGCAGTTGTGCCTGAGCCAGACGTTGTGCCTGCCCCAGGACTTCCTCGAAGATGTGCGAGCTTTTGCGGCGGCGGGAGTGCCGGCGATGGCCATTTGGTTAACCAAACTGGAACAAGCTGTCGAGAAACACGGGTTGGCACGCCTCCGCGAGGCGGTGGCTTCTCGCGGGTTGACACTGGCTGCAGCCGCCGGGCAGCTGGGCTTGTTTTGGACTAGCGGTGAGCAAAGGCGGCTCACTTTGGAACAATGGCAACGGCGTCTAGCTCTATGCCAAGCTCTCGGCATTGGCACGATGATCGTTGCCTGCGACTTCCCGCCCGCTCGGCAGGCTGATGCCTCCACCGCTCAATATGGCGAGGCGATGATAGATTGGGAACGTGCCACTGCTCAACTCCGCCAGGCCGCACAACTGGCCGCGAGTTACCAAGTCCGCTTAGCTCTGGAATTTCAAGGGCGAGCCGCAGGCTGCGCCACTCTTGACACTTTGGCGCGCTGGTTGGCCGCTTGCGGAGAACCAAATGTCGGCATCAATTTCGATGTGTTTCATTATTACATCGGTCCGAGCAAGCCCGAAGACCTCGCCTGGCTGAGCCGCGACAACCTCTTCTTCGTGGAGTTGTGCGACCTGGCTGGCGTGCCGCGCGAGTGGGCGCGCGATACTCACCGCATTCTCCCTGGCGACGGCGACTTTCGCCTCGAGCCGATCCTGGAGCGGTTGCGGCAAATCCACTACGCGGGCTTTGTTGCGGTCGAGGCGCCGAACCCCGATTTCTGGGCGATGCCTGCCGTTCGGGTTGCTGAAGCGGCGCTCGGTGCGCTGCGGCGGCTGCTTACGCAGCACCAGTTGGCCTGTGCCAACTAACACCCCAACCGCCAGGTTTTCCTTCTCCCACGCTCGCGCACGCCCGACTAGGCGTCCTGTTGTCCGATTGGGCCACCGCGATTTACTCGGCCGCCAAGACTATTTCCCCTTAGGTGGGCGCGAACCACCTGCCGAGCAGGACGGCTAACGGCCAGAGCACCAACATAAGCAGACTTACTCCCCCCGCAAACGCGAATGCCAGGAACGCGTCGAGGAAGATGATCCCTTGCAGGAGATGGCGTACCGCCGCCTGAATCCGCTCAGGTTCTGGTCGCCGTAGCACTGGCACCAGAGTCGCTGCTAAAGCTGAAGCCCACGCCAACTGTAACGCCGCGACCATCCAGCAACTGAGGTGAGCCCGCGCCTCCGCAATGGCACCGACTTGCCAAGTGCTCCAGCCGGCAAACCCC
>BEIM01000344.1 GCA_002898995.1 bacterium HR36 | reverse complement strand
ATAATTGCGGATGCCCAGAATAAGAAACAATGGCAGATGAAGATCGTGTACGACGTTGCGAAAAGCATCTCCCGCATCAAAAAAGCCTGTACATTGCATAGCCACTATAGGGCGTTTGCCTCCTAACATAAGTCCGGCGGCGATCGCAATAGCTTCTGCTTCCCGGCTCACGCGAAGTAAGTACAACCGGGAGTCGGCCACCAAGGCATCTTCCCAGCGTCCCAATTCGCTATCGGGAATCCATAACCAATGGGTTACGCCTTGATTTATTAGGCCTGCGACCAGTTCTCGGCCATCAATCATCGTGCGTTTCCTCAGGGGGGCGAGGCGTTTCTTTTGCTGGGCGCCAAGGCGCGCCATATCGGCCAGCGAGGCTGGCCAGCATCGATGGTTCCAGGGAATCCACAGGTACCGGCGAGGTCGCTTCCCAGTGCAGTGGGACAGTCACGGTAAACGTGCTACCACGCCCCAGTTCACTTTTCAGCCCGACATTGCCTCCTAACAGTTTGGCCAACTCCCGCACGATAGACAGCCCTAAGCCCGTGCCAGATTGTTCTCGCGTCAACGCCTGACCCACTTGGCGGAATTTTTCAAATACCTTTCCTTGGTCTTCAGGTGCGATACCAATCCCCGTGTCGCTGACCGAAAGTATTAAATGAGCACCGTCTGTTTCCACGCGAACCGAAACACGTCCGCCCTCCGGGGTGAATTTGATAGCGTTCGAGAGCAGATTCCAAAGAATTTGCTGGATCTTGCTTGGGTCTTGTTTAGCGGGTGGAATTCCCACCTCGATTTCGCTAGTCAGCGCAATATTTTTCTTCTCAGCCAAAGGTCGAAACATGTTCAGCATCGCGTCCACAATTTCGCTGGGGTGAAATTGCTCCACGCGCACTTCCATCCGGCCCGCTTCCATCTTGGCTAAGTCCAGGACGTCATTAATCAAGTTGAGCAATTGCTGGCCGCTGGTTTGAATGTTTTTCACCCAACGCTGCTGTTTTTCGGAAAGTGGCGGCTCACTGCTCAATAGGACTTCGCTAAACCCCAGAATGCTATTCAAAGGGGTGCGTAGCTCATGGCTAACAGTGGCAAGGAAATCGTCTTTGAGTTTGTTGCTCTGATAGAGAGCCATATTGGCCTGGGCCAGCTCATCCACCTTGCGATCCAGATCAGCATTAACCCGCCGCAGCTGATCTTGCATACTAACTAACGTGCGAATCATGCGATTGAAGGCGTGGCTAAGGTCTTCAAACTCATCGCCGGTCTGAATTTCGCTGCGCACATTCAATTGGCCAGCGGAAATGGCATCGCTGACCTCTTTAAGATGCTTGACGGGTTTGACGATGACATAGCGCACAATCAAGTAGCTACCGCTCATCAACAGTAGCACAGTAACAAAAGCGGTCGCGATAAGGATGGCACGATTTTTGTGGATTTCGCTGTCCAGCTCTTGCGTGGACATGGCAATGTTAGCGACGCCGAAGAAGGCAGGCCCTTCCTCGGGGGCAGCATGCGGCGCGAGAGTGCCTAGAGTGCGAACGTGTTCTTGCTGGTGGCAACGGATGCAGCGGTGGTCACCCCACAGAGCAGCCCGGAAAATATAGTTATAAGGCGAATCCGCTGCCGTTTCCAAATATAGGTCGGTTTCGCGCCGCTCAGGATTAGCTTGGAATTCCTGGAGGACAGCCTGATGTTGCGGATCATTGCTGCTGGCGGGGATAATTTCGGACTTGTACAGCAAACCTTCGGGGAAACACCTGGACAGGCCTGTGATCCGCTGCTGCATCTGCTGTAACAGTTCGCGCTGGTTCGGGTCTAACTTGGCTAAGTCCTCTCCCCATTTATCTAAATGTAGGCGCAGCAGCGCTTGATACACGAGCAAACGTCCTGTCATGCGCGCTTGGTCATAGACCAGGCCTTCGGTCATCCACGCATAATACCAGAAACTGCCCGTAATCAGCAATAAACTAGCCGTGCCAAATAAGAGCAAGCATTTGCGTTCAAGATAAGTCTCGCCGAGCAAGCGTTTGAATCGGCGGTAGGACATGGTGAGTACCTACAGGGATCTAAGTCTGGCAGCGTGGGCAATAATAGCAAGATCGCCCGGCCAGAGAGCATCGGCAGATGGGGTGCTGGCAGCGGTGGCAAGGTGCGCCGGCGCGACCATATACGAGGAATTCCTCCTGATAGGAACCGCGGCCATTTTCCCCGAAGATATAATCGCGGATAGTCGAACCCCGGCACTCAATAGCCCGGTGCAATACCTCACGGATGGCTGTGAGCAAGCGCTGGCACTCGGGGCGCGTCAGGCTATTCGCGGTTCGATGTGGGGCAATTTGTGCCTGGTAAAGTGCTTCATCGGAATAGATATTGCCAAGGCCTGCAAGCAAGCGTTGATCCATCAGGGCGGTTTTGACAGTGCGCCTCGTGCCTGCCAGGCGCTTGTGGAATTCGGCCAGGTTCAGCTCGAACGGCTCGGGGCCGAGTTGGTCTTCGAGAAACTGGTTTGCTGCGCGCGCGGGCAGCACCACTAGCGCACCGAAACGCCGCGGATCGGAGAAGCGGAGCTCCAGGTCACCCGGCTCGAGGGAAAAGGTAACGTGGCCATGTAAGGGCCGCGGAGCATTCCCGGACACGAGTTGGAGTCTTCCGGTCATGCCCAGGTGCACCAGCAAACACATGTCTTCCAGTTCCAGCACAATCCATTTTCCGCGTCGTCGGACGGCTTGGAAGGTGCGGCCTCGAAGCTGGCATAACGCTCGGTGCGGCAGGGGACGACGCAAGCGTTTGCGGCCAGTGTGCACGGCGGCTATTCGCAAACCCGGCAGGAAAGGGTGCAGGCTGCGTACTACCGTTTCCACTTCCGGCAACTCAGGCATGGCACGTCCCAGCAGATCCAGCGCACTGGCTAGTGGGATGCCACCAGTGCACCTGTGCGGCAAGTTGGGTAAGCGAGCCGTCGACATTCCGGGGAGTCGAAATTGGCGGAGCCTGGTCTTCGAAAGCTCGCGGCTAGGTCTCGCAGGCATTATAGCCCTACTCGCCAGTTCGGAGCACAGGGGATGGCTATCGTTAGAGTGGGAATTTATTTCCCTAAGCTCGCCAAGCTGGTTCACTGAAGGCAGCAGGCCTCGCTCGCATCTAGTGCTGGACAATTGCAGCCTCGCTCGTAGTCAAGATCGGAGTGGAGCAAGGCGGTCCGGGTGGGGACAGCAACAGGAGGCAGCACATGGATTGGCTGGAAGCAGCCCGTGCAGGGTTTGCGACACTGGACGTTCCCGATGAATACCGTGCGCGTGCTCTGGATTACCTGGGGCAATGGCTGACGCAAGCTGAGTTCACCGCGTATCGCCCCCAGCTGGAATGGCTGATGCGGGAGGCGCGCTGGGCTGGACTCTTAGACCGTTTCTATCGGATATTGCCGTTTGGTACGGGAGGACGCCGTGGGCCAGTCGGTATCGGCCCAAACCGCATGAATCCATGGACGGTGACGGCTTCGGTGCAAGGACATTGCGACTATTTGCGGATGCGCTTTGCCGACAAGCTGTCTCGCGGACAGCGTTTGCGTGTCGTCGTAGCGTACGACGTGAGGCGATTTGAGGACCAGAACCGTCAGTACAATCCGCAATTGCCTAATCCCGTGCTGCATTTGAGTTCCCGGGACTTTGCCCACCTGGCGGCGGAAGTTTATGCTGCTAACGGGATAGAATGCGTCGTACCTTTGGACTCTTCACGGTATTTGGCAACGCCCGAGTTGTCTTTCGCCATCCGTTACTATGGTGCAGATGGCGGGCTGAATATCTCAGCGTCACACAACCCACCAGATGACAACGGGGCGAAATTCTATGTGCACCACGGCGGGCAGCCAGTACCGCCCGAAGATCAATTGATGTCCGATTGTGTAGAACGTGTCCGCACCATTCGCCGCCTGCCGTTCGCCGAAGCACAGCAACAGGGCCTGATCCTGCCCTTGGAAGCAGAGGCTCACCGCGCATACTTGGAAGTGAATTTACGCCAAAGTTTACTCGGCCCCGCCAAGCCAGGGGAGTTGACGATTATTTACACGCCTTTGCACGGTGTCGGAACGTTTTCGGTCAAGGAAATTCTGGAGCAGCAACGGTTTCGTGTCGTGCCCGTGGCCAGTCAGGCAGAGCCGAATGGTCTGTTTCCTCACACCAAGTCACCCAACCCTGAGGTAGCAG
>BEIM01000343.1 GCA_002898995.1 bacterium HR36 | reverse complement strand
CCTGAAGGAACTGGCAGGACTGAAGATGCTGCAATCCGTACATCTTAGCTGCACCCGGGTGACGGACGCAGGTGTCCGCGAACTGCAAAAGGCCTTGCCAGGCTGCCTGATTATTAGGTGACCAACACTAACATCTCCGTGAACTCAACCGAAGATTGATAAGTGATAGTGTTGGATTGCCGCGTAAAACTGGGAGCAGTGGAGCACCATTGCTCGGCGAGACCCTCTAAGTCCACGTGTCGGATGTGAGATTGTCGGATTGTCGGGTACCTGAATACTCGTCGGGTGGCGGATAGGTGGGGCGCAGCGACTGAACCGAAGCGCCAGCACGGGTAACATGAATATAGTTAGATGGGCGATGGCCTAAGCCTTTAGTACGCTGACTTATCCCCACTTTTGTGCCTGCTCGAGAAGGGCATCGGCCGGAGCGGGAAGTGCTAGGAGACATTCAACTTCCAGCCAGGCTAGCATCCTCTGCCTAACGAAAAATACGCTGCAGGCCTTAAGACAGGTATTGCTGCACCCCATCGCTGCTCCTCGCGTCCACGCTACCCGCCCGCCTCCCACTGACAACTAGTAAGCTAACACTAGTATCAACAGTAAGCAGAGACACGAGGGTGCTCTGAGCACATTCATGCAGAATAAGTTGGCACTAATATCAACAGCAAGCCTCATGCACACGAAAACCCTGGCACGATATTCCCCTCCTAACTATTGGTAAGCTAACACTAATCTTAGCACCAGACTTGAGAGTCGGCCGCTCGAGCGTTACCAACCCGCCCAAACTACTAGGACGCCAACACTAATATTAGCAGTATGGGGTAGCATCGCTCTGACCCTCTGATCCGGGCGTTACGCAGTGCTCAACCTTGACGGCAACTCTTGCCGTCGCGAAACCACTCCTCGATGCACATCCGCCGAATATATATACGTCAATGTGTTAGTGGAACGGCATAAGTGGGTCGTCTACTATTAGCACTCGGCCCCATCTCGGGGTAAGCCTGGTTTCCCGCACACCACCACATGCTGTCTCACGGCGTCGTGCTGGTGAAACTCCACGTTGTGGCACACGCCCGCATGCCTTGCCGCACCAGCCAGGCACTTTGTTCCGCCAGAGAGCTGAAAGCGTGCTTCGTCGTAGAGTACTCCTATATAAGCAACTCCTATAGAAGCAGCAAGGCACTCAATTTCCCCTGAAACATGCCACAGTGAATATAAACATCGTGTCGTATGTGAATCAAATAGTGCAATCTTAGTGCGCAAAAACTGGCCTAGATCTTCTTAGAAGACACACCCTTATGTGAATCAGATAGTGCAACTCTAAGTGCTGACAGCCACGAGGTGGGCGAGGGTATGGAGCTGCCATCTCTGCACGTCCACATGATGAGCCCTTGCGTGTGGCGTTGTTTTTCGCTGGTATAGAGTTGCCATTTGTGCACGCTTAGACACGCAACGCTAAGCCAAGTTAGGACGTCCGTGGCTGTCATGACGTGACCTCCCGGTATCTTCTCTGCAGGTTAGGGAGAATCTACCGGAGCACAATGGAGCGTCCGAACTGCCATGACGTGACCTCCTTGTATCTGCTCTGCGGGATCCCAGAGATGTGCCATTCGTATTCACGTCCGTGGCTGTCATAGTGCGCCTTCGTTGTATCTGGAAGCTTCCCAAAGCCAAAAATTACACAACTCCTTCCCGAAAAACCACTTGGAGGACATCCCCGAGTTGTTCCACCCGCCAAAAAGTGGGGATAAGTCGGTTCCCGAATAGCTTGAGCGATTGGGTCTACCCTGCCTCGATTGTCCTGTTCCAGTTGAATACCAGCTCAATCTAATCTGCTGCCAGGTCGTCATGTCTATCAACTGCCGCTTTGGAGCGCGAAGTTTTAACAATTGAGCTAGCACGCTATCGATTTCTTCCAACAGCGTGTCGCTTTGCGCGCAGTCTCGTGTCGACGGTGCAGGGCAATTTGGTTGGATTCTCGATGTTCCTGCGGGGTCACGGCACCGATGACGCGGTCCGATCGCGTCGGAAAAACCGCCCAGCGTTCGCGAAAAACTGCGGAACCGTTTTGCGAGGCAGACCCCTCTACCGCTTGGAGAATCCCAGCCTGATCGGCTTGTCGGAGAAAGGCACGGAACTCGTCGAAGGAAAGGTCTTTTCCCATTGGGCAGCCTCGCTTCTGAGTGGTGGTTCGGTTCTCACCAACGGATCAAAAGGCCCGCTCATCCGCAATAGTACGTCTCTTGCTCAGGGACTGGGAAGAGGCCCTGCGCCAGCGGGCCAAGGAAGTCGCGCCGAGGAGGAATTGAGTGTGACGCCTGGCGCAGCTGACCGAGGCCAAGGAGACCAACGACGACGAAGCCGACGCGCGGAAGCCAGACGGGCCTAAGCATGATACGGGTGTGCCCAGCCTGCTCAACCTGGCCGCGATGGCGACGATTGAGCCGGCGGCGCGGCAGCGGTGGGCCGATGTTGACAAGGCGCTGCCTCGCGACCACCTATAAGTGTCCTTCTTCAGCGCCTCTAGTTCCTTGCGCCATCTCGCCGCTGCGTCGGGCCTGCTCAGCTCCGTGTATAACTGCACCAATCGCTCCAGCGCTTCGGCGATTCTTTCTCTGCCTTTCGGCGGGATGGTCTTCGCGCGGGCTTTCATCCCCTCGTAGCCCTTGACCAGCAGCGGCTCGGCCTCGGCCAGTAGCTTCGCCTTCTCGGCGGCATCCTCCGTGCTCTTGGCCCGGCGGTTTAGCGGTCTTTGTCTGCCGGGGACTTCTTGTCCGAGGGGGGCTTGGACTGCGCCGCGGCGTGCTCCTCCAGGGCCTGCTGACGGCGCTGCTGGCAGTCGGCGTGGGTCGGTTCATCGAGCAGCAGGCGGCCCAGGTGGAAGGCGGCGGAGAACCACTGCTGCCGTTGCTCGGCCAGGCGGGCCTGCTCGCTGTGGTAACGTTTCCGCTCGGCGGCATCAGGCGAGGGCCAGGGTGGGGCGGCCCGGCTGAGCTCAAAGAGCCAGACGTCGGCCCGGTCGGGCAGGGCGAGCAAGCGGCCGACGGGGGAGCGGGCAGCGGGGCCAGAGCTGGGCCGGGCCGGCGGGTTGTCGGCGGGGACAGGTTTACCGTCGTGAGTCGATCAGGCCCGCACCTTGCCGGTGGCGTCCCAGGTGAAAAGGCGGCGGCCGTCGGCACTGAAGGCCACGCTGAGCACCCTGTCGGTGTGCCCGTCGAGCGTGAGCAGTTCTGCCGCAGGGTGGGATTGGAGCCGGGGCGTCCCGCGGCATACTGTGCGGCGACGTCTCCCAGGTTCCCGGTCCGTTGGAACGCCGCCTGCACGCGGTCGGCTGGCACATCGGCGCTCTCTGCGATGACCCACAGGACGGATTTTTCCGGCGTGCCGAGTTCGATCCCTTCCTAGTCGGGGGTCACCTTCACCCGGAGGAGGTACACTACTGCCCACGCCTCTGCCGGCTCCAGCCGGGCAAATAGGTCGCCCAGAATATCGAGCATCTTGAGGATGGAGGAGGTCTGCTCTAATTGTTCCGGGGTTTCCGCAAAGGTCATGGCGCACTCCTCAGCCTGTCCAGTGCCGGTCGGCGCGCTTCCATTCATCAGGGGGCAGCGGTCGGCTCCGGTTTACGCCAACGCTGGACTTGCCACTCTTTCGCCAGGCAATACAGGCACGGCGCCAGCAGAAACGCGATCAGTTGCACCGCCATGCCGCCCACGCTCGGAATGGCCATCGGCTGCATCACGTCGGAGCCGCTACCGTGGGTGAGGAAGATCGGCATCAGCCCGAGGACCGTCGTGGCCGTCGTCATGAGCAGGGGCCGGACCCGCCGCAGGCTCGCCTCCATCACCAGCTTACGAACCTCGGCCACGCTTTGTGGCCGCCGCTCCTGAAAGGTGTTTTCCAGGAAACTGAGGATAACCACGGCCACATCGTCGGCGACACCGAACAGAGCGATGAACCCGACCCAGACGGCGACGCTCAAATTGGCACCATACCAGAGCAGCATGGCGAAGCCGCCCGATATCGAGACGATGATACAGAACCAGACCACGAGGGCCAGCCACCAGCGGCCCAGGCCCATGTAGATCATGACGAACTGGGCGAAAAGCACCAGCGGCACCAGCCAGGACAGCCGCTGCGTGGCCCGGCGCTGGTTCTCGAACTGACCCCCCCACTGCCAGTAATAGCCCGGCGGCACCACCAGCG
>BEIM01000342.1 GCA_002898995.1 bacterium HR36 | reverse complement strand
GGGCAGGAAAATCCATCGAACGAATGTTTGGCCGATGTCCAGAAATATCTGGATCAGTGGCGCAGCACTAACCCAGATGCCCATATCAGCGACCCTATCTTCGTGCCCGACGCCGACCAATATGGTGACGGAGCGGTAGCCCTGGTGCAGCAACGCCTCAGACTCGTGCTCGCACCGATCCTGGCCGACCGCTCGCGTGTACACCGCAATCTGGCATGCGAAATTCGCATTCGCCGGAAAGCGATCGTCCAGGAGATAAGCGAACTCACACGCGAACTGCGGGAGCGAATCGAGCCGACATGGGACCAACTGGAAAAAGCGGTCGAGAGTTTGCCTGAGGAATTATCGAAACGTTTGCTGGGCAACGAAACAGACCAGGCTTTGCTAGTGCGGCGGCAGCTGCGTGGCTGGTGGCTGGAACGTACCCCGGCCTGGGCATTTCCCTATCGAACCATTCTCGGCTTGCTGATTCTCACGGTCAATGCCTGGGATCGCCTGATTCTGTCGCTTCTGGGAAGCTGGCCCTCGATGGTGCTCACCTTTTGGCAGACGCTACGCAATGTCACGCAAGCCTGGAAAAGTCAGCGGCGCTGGCATCTTTCCCTGGCCGAGCGGTTTCGTGCGGAGGTGGAGAACCAGTTGCAGGCCACCATCCGGCGGCTCTACCGGATCGTGGCCAGTTTCCGCCAAGATGAGTTCGAGACACCCGAGAAATGCAGCGTGCGCGTGCTCGGGATTGAGGATTTTCAGAAGCGCTGTCACGCAACTGTACTTGAGGCGGTGGCCAAGTCCCAAGCAAGCTGGCCGGCCCCATTCTGGTGGGCGAGCTTAGCCACGGTGGTATTCTGGTTATTGATGGCCGGCCCGATTATCACCGTCTATAGACAATACCTTACTGCGGACTGGTCTGCGCTCACCTGGCAGCCAACCTCTTTGCACGAATTTTTCTCCCCAGGGTTAGGTGGACTAGTCGTCTGTTTTATCCTTAGTGCTGTGCCAGTCTCTGTGCTGGCCATGATAGCCCTTAGTGTCGCCACACGGAACAAGACGACGCAAAACCTCGTGGCCAAGCTTCAAGCTAACCTCGAGCGCGAAATCCACCAATGGCAAGAAAAAAGAATGCTGTGCATTAAATTTGATGATCCGCTTCTGCAAGCTCTGGCCACGCTACAGCAAACGCTGCGCGGCAGCGAGTTCCAGGCATCGCCTCAAACCCAGGCATCCTCAGCCGATGACGGCACCGGCGCCGCGACCGAACCTGTCAGCTCAGCTGCTGCTCTCTGAGAACGCGCATGCTAAAGGTCGGTTTCGACAAAGGTTGCCCAGCAACTTCGCCAGAGAGACTCGCATGGAATCGCGCGAGAGTTTGTCTATCATTGTGCAAACAGCGAGAGACTACGAGTGAGCGGCGCTAACTTGTCCATAGAACCGAGGGAAGTGTGCTTATGACTCCTTGAAGGCGGCCGTTCTTGAGTTCAACCGCTAACTCGAGCCCAGATCATGAGCACTTAGAAGGCCGCGTTTAGATAGCAACCGGGGCGCACGAGGCAGTTTTCTGTTCCCCGATCGCTGTCGGTGGGAGGGCGAATGCGAAGGTGGCGGCACGTCGCTTTGCCGATCACGTGCGGCAATCGGTGCCTAACCCGTCCCCACTTCTCTTCTGCGCCGACGACTGCCACCGTATCCACGTTTGCCCAGCGACCTTTGCGTGTGCATTGCACGCACCACATCCATACCACGGCGGGTGGACCCCGCAGGCGATTTCGCGGACGCAAAGACTGTCGTAGCGAGCACGTACATACCACGGGGGCTGACGTCGGTCTTCCTCGTGACGATCCGACGCGTAATGCAAAGAGCACGTACATACCACGGGGGGCTGACGCCGGTCTTCCTCGTGACAATCCAACGCGTAATGCAAAGAGCACGTGCATACCACGGGGGGCTCACGCCCCCCGCTCTTGGTGTACGTGCGTTCGTGCATCGCATAAGTCGCAATTGCACCGGCAAACGTTCGCGCCTACAACCAGGAGCGGGGGGCGTAAGCCCCCCGTGAGTCAGGGGCAACGCAAGTGCAACGACGTTCGCTACCACAGCGTGGGCAGTCTCCCGGTTAGTTCGGAGATCACTCCGGCAAGCGCGTTCTCCAACACCACGGGGGATTGACGTCGGTCTTCCTCGTGACAATCCAACGCGTAATGCAAACAGCACGTGCATACCACGGGGGCTGACGCCCCCCGCTCTTGGTGTACGTGCGTTAGTGCATCGCGAAAGTCGCAATTTACACCGGCAAACGTTCGCGCCTGCGAGCAGATTCGAGGCACGACCGTGAAAGATATGAGACCGCCGACCTGAGTTACAACCTTCACCCATCGCTTCCATTAATTGCTTGGAAATGCGTGTTATGGTGGTTACAATTGGATTTCAGAACACTGACGCCGACACGGTGCACCATGAGGGCGAGACAGTAAAGGGATAGCAAGCAGCCACGGGCAGTGAGCACGCAACACTGTTGAAGGAGTCGCACATGGCTACGTCGCCCGGTAGGGATTTGGGTATTCCAGCGGTGGTGCACGAACTGGAGCGGCTCGGCTGGCAATTTGAACAATGCCTCGGCCGAGGGGGTTTTGGTGAAGTCTATCGCGTACGGGTGGACGGCATTGCGCGGGCCGTCCGCATCAGTCTCAATCCCATCGAGCAGCGTTCCGCCCAGAAGGAACAAGAGATTCTGCAGCAACTGGCGCAACTGCAATTGCTCAGCCATCCCCGCCTGGTTAGTCTCGTCGGTTATCGCATTGTCCTGGGCTACCTCGTCACTGTCTGGGAATTGGCGGACGAGCCCAATCGCGACCTGGAACGTTTGTTAGCCTACTATCGCAGCAAGAATCAGACCGGCATCCCACGCGATCGGTTGATCCGTTACACCTTTCACCTAGCCGAGGCGATTGATTTTCTCAATGAGCGGGGGCTGTTTCATCGCGACATCAAGCCGGAGAATTGCCTGCTCTTTCAGGGCGAGGTGAAACTGGCGGATTTTGGCCTGACCCGTTCTGCCTCAGTGTCGCAAACGCACCTCAGCACCTCGGCTGGGGGCTCGTACGGTTACGCCCCGCCCGAAGTCTGGGGCAAGCGCCATCATCCCAGTTGCGACTTGTACAGTCTGGCGGTGATGTACGCCTATCTGGCCACTGGCAACCATCCCTTTGGGGCTGGTCCGAATGTGCACCCGCTAGAAGTGATAAAACGCCAACAGGAAGGCAAATGGGACTTAGCTGGGCTGAGCGAAAGCGAAGCTGCCTGCGTCATCGCCGCTATCCAACCCGACCCGCAAAAACGCTTTGGCGGCGGCGCCCGCGCCTGGGTACAAACGCTCTACAAGGGCAAGACCCCTGCGCCTACTGGTCGCAAGCCGGCCGTGCAGGCAGTGCCGCGGATTGTCGTCAGGCCCGGCGAATCGCTCGCGGATACCGTCGCTCAGGCGCAGCCCGGCAGCGTTATCCAGTTGCAGCCCGGTTATTATCTGCTCCCAGCGCCGCTCAAGATTGATAAACCCCTGACCATTTGCGGCGCCGGCGCGGACAAGACTTTTATTCAATCGGATGCACAAGGTTGTGTTATTGAACTCGCCAGCACTGGGGTCTGCGCGCTCAGAGAGATTACCGTCGAACATTTCGGCAACCGGCCCGCGAATGTTGTCGTGGTCTCTCTGGGCACGGCCGAACTCAGCCGTTGTATGTTCCGCGGCGGTGTGCGGGATGAAGAAAAGCGCTTCGGGGGTGACGGCATTTGGTTCACGAACGCAACGCGGGGTACCGTACAGGGTTGCATCTGCCGCGACAATGGACTCCACGGTATAGAAGTAGCTGGACTGGCCCAGCCGCTGCTGGAAGGCAACACCTGCGAGAATAACAAAGACTGCGGCATCGGGTATTTCGAGAACGCCGGCGGCACCGCCCGCAACAATACCTGCCGCAGCAATGCTCACCACGGCATCTACGCTCAGGGTAAGGCCCAGCCGGTTCTGGAAGGCAACACCTGCGAGAACAATAAAGACAGCGGCATCGCGTATTGGGAGAACGCCGCTGGCACCGCCCGCAACAATACCTGCCGCAACAATGCTCACCACGGCATCTACGCTCAGGGTAAGGCCCAGCCGGTTCTGGAAGGCAACACCTGCGAGAACAATAAAGACAGCGGCATCGCGTATTGGGA
>BEIM01000341.1 GCA_002898995.1 bacterium HR36 | reverse complement strand
TGAGCCGTTTCTGCAGCTGGGTGTCGAAACTCATGTCCTGAGGTGGGCGCTGCGAACGGGACATTGCCGCAGGAAAAACCTACACTGCGTCGAAACTCGTCTGGCAGGGCCCGTAGCCAAGTCGGAACGAGCACGTGAGTGGAATGGTTGGGCCTAGTTGCAGGAAAGCGAGGTGGGGGTGGAGCAAGCGAAGCGCATCGCGAACTGATGGAGCCGGGCAAGCGCTCTCCGCGGTCGAAACGAAGATCAGCCAGCCGGTGCCCTGAACTCTCCGTATTCCTTCGCCCAAGTGTTCAGCCGCAGCTTGTCCTAACACAACTGCTGCACTGCACCATCGCGGTGTCGGTTATCCTTCTTTCCAGACAAGGATCACCTTGCCGCATTCACCGCTAGCGAGGGTTTCAAAGGCCCGCTGATACTGCGTGTAGTGGAAGCGGTGAGTAATGACGGGACTGATGTCCAGGCCCGATTGCAGCATGACAGTCATTTTGTACCAGGTTTCATACATTTCGCGGCCGTAGATGCCTTTGATCGTCAGGCCGTTGAAAATCACCTGATGCCAGTTGATCGCCATCTCGTTTTCAGGGATGCCGAGCAGAGCGATCTTGCCACCGTGCGCCATGTTGTCGAGCATGAGGCGAAAAGCCTCGGGATTGCCTGACATCTCCAGGCTGACATCAAAACCCTCTTTCATGCCCAACTCACGCTGGATGGCGTGGAGGTCTTCGGAACGCGGATCGAAAACGCGCGTCGCCCCCATCCGCCGCGCCAGCTGTAAGCGATACGGGTTCACATCAGCCACCACCACATATCTGGCACCAGCGTGGCGGACCACGGCGATGGCCATCAGGCCGATCGGCCCGGCTCCCGTAATCAGCACATCCTCGCCGAGCACTGGAAAGGAGAGAGCCGTATGCACCGCATTGCCAAACGGGTCGAAAATCGCTTGGATCTCGCGCGGAATCTTGGGATCGTGTGCCCAGACGTTGGTCATCGGTAAGGCGATGTATTCGGCGAAAGCGCCGGGGCGATTCACCCCAATGCCCTGTGTGTCCTTACACAGATGCCGGCGGCCGGCCAGACAATTCCGACACCGTCCGCACACCACATGCCCTTCGCCGCTAACGATTTCTCCCGGGTAAAAATCTTTGACGTTGGCGCCTACTTCGACAATCCGTCCGACAAACTCATGGCCAATCACTAGCGGCACGGGAACGGTTTTCCGCGCCCAGCTATCCCAGCGGTAAATGTGCAGGTCCGTACCACAAATCCCCGTTTGCAAAACTTCTATCAACACATCGTTGATGCCAATCGAAGGGATGGGCACTTCTTCCAGCCACAAGCCCGGCTCGGATCGGCTCTTGACCAGTGCGCGCATGGTAGCGGCCATGACAAGCTCCGTGTCGTTGTGATCTGGTATTAGATGTAACGAATATGCTGCTTTTGCCCAACTGGTGTGGCGGTCCCTTGCTTTTTGGGAGCGAAGATGTACACTGGGGCAGCAGTAGCGTTGGGGACGGGGGAAGGGGTGTAGTAAGATATAATACTGAGGCCGCAACACACAAATAGCACGCGACTCGCGAAATGGGCCGGCCCGGCCGCGACGGTACCGACAGGATGAGGCATCCAGGCGGTTGCGCTGCCGCCTGCAGTATCGTCGTTGGACGCAGGGGAGCCGATGGTGATTGCCATTATCAGCGACATTCATAGTAACCTGGAAGCCTTGCAAGCAGTTCTTGAAGATATTCGAGAGCAAGGCGTGGAGAAAATTTATTGCCTGGGGGACATCATTGGTTACGGGCCGAATCCCCGCGAATGCATAGACCTGGTTATGGATTTCCCCGTCGTATTGCTAGGCAATCATGACCAGGCTGCTATTTTCGACCCCGAAGGATTCAATGCTGGGGCGTTGCGCGCCATCCTCTGGACGCGCCAGCAACTCGAAGAAGACCCCCATCAGGAACGGGCTATGCAACGCTGGGAGTTTCTCGCTGAACGCCCACGTAAACATACGGAAAACGGGGTGATTTACGTGCACGGCTCGGTACGCAATCCGCTCAATGAATACATCTTCCCCGAAGACATCTACAACCAGCGGAAAATGGAAAAAATCTTCGCCCTGGTCGAACAATATTGCTTTCAAGGGCATACCCATGTGCCCGGCATCTTCACCGAACGTTTGGAATACTACCATCCCGAAGAAATTAACGGAGAGTACCGCCTGGATAATGCCAAGACCCTCGTCAACGTGGGTTCGGTTGGTCAGCCGCGCGACGGCGACTGGCGGGCATGTTACGTCCTGTTTGATCCGCGGGAGCGAATCGTGTGCTTCCGCCGCGTGCCCTACGACGTGGAAACCACCATCCGCAAAATCTACGAAATCGAGGAACTGGATAAGTATCTCGGCGACCGTTTACGCGAGGGCCGGTAAGGCCGTAGCAGCGCAAGCCAAACTGCATACCCTCGGCTCGTAGGCCAGTTAGGAAATCAGCCTCCGGTCGCCCCTCGGTGTTCTTAGGCTGCAGGCGATACGCGACCTCGCACAACCAGATCGGAGAAGTGGTTTGGGCATCGGACCTGCTATAGCTTGCCAGCATCAGTCGGCTGCATGTCGGAGTGGGCACATCCCGGCTAGAATGAAGCAGCACGAGCACGACGCTGGCACGTACGGTGCCGTCGTTCGCCAACAAACCTCGGAGCAGAACTGCGGATGGACCAAAGGCGCTTTATTCTTTTCCTGGTGCTTTCTTTCCTCATCTTTGTCGGCTGGGCCTATTTACAGGTCTGGCTGTTTCCGCCGCGCAAACCGCAAGAGAAACCTGGCGAGATTCCGCAAGCGAAGCTGGAACTGGTAGCGCGGACGTTGTTGGCACGGTTACCCGCGGATCCCTCAGGATGCTTACCCTTGCCAGCCCAAGGCGAGTTAGTGCAGGCGGAGGAGAGGGATCGTAGCCTGGCCCGTGAACGCGAGCGGCAGGAACGTCTGAAGCAGCAGCTGGCGCAGGAAAAGCCGATCGTTTTAGGAGGCGAGGGATACAAGTTGCGGGCCGTGCTTTCTTCGACGGGTGCAGCCATTCGCTATATGGAACTCACGCAATACCAGGCAGCTAGCCGCTACGAGGCACTTCCGGCCAGGGATCCACAGACCAAGAAGCCGACCCCGTTTCGCCTGGTGAGTGATGATTCGACTGGGGATGGAGGGGGCCTGGAACATCTGTCGCTAGAGGAGCGTTGGCAACGGCAATCGTTTCGCTTCTTGGTGCCTGGTAGCCAGCTGGATTGGCGGCTAGTCGAGCATGACCACGATCACGCGGTTTTCGAAACCGAATTGGTCGACCGCAATGTTCGCATTCGCCGCGAGTTTCGCTTGGCTCCTGACCAGTATCACTTGGATATGTCGCTGACACTGACCCGCAGCGATGCCAGCCGCCCTGCTGAACTCACCTATGAACTCACTGGCCCGCGCGGTTTACCCATCGAAGGCGAATACTGGAAGCAAACGAGCTACTGGCAACTGGTTATTGGTACGACACGAGCGGAAGACGCTCGGACGACTTACCGTTACCTTTTCGAGCCGACTCACTTTTTCCCCCAAGAAAAACGCCAAGCGCAACCGTTGCATCTCGATGCTCCGAGCGCGCCGTACACCGTGCGCCCCCAGGTCTTGCAGTACGCTGGTGTGATGATCCCTTACTTCGCGGCCCTTACCATCGTTGCCGGCGATCCGACGCACGCCCCCAGTATTGCTCAGGTGGTCCCCGAAGCACTCGAGAGCAACCCAGGCAGTGATAAACGGAGGCTCTGGAGTGTGCCTATTACCGTCAAGTTGGTCTCGCGCGCTGTCCCTCTCGAAGACCAGCCCGTGCAACATCATTACCTCATTTACGCGGGCCCGGCAAAGGTGCGGCTATTGCGATATGAAAGCGGGGTGCGCGCGGATCTGCCCGAGCAATACGAAAACGGCTACCATCTCGCCAACCTCACCGATTATCCGTGGTACACGTTCTGTGGGGCCATCGGCTGGACTGCTCTAGTGGTGTTCTTCACCAACCTGATGCATGCGTTGCTGGAATGGTTCTCGTGGATGTTCAGCTGGCTGCCGGGACGTTACGGTTTTGCCATCATGCTTCTGACGGTGGTGGTGCGGGCGCTAATGTTTCCCATTAGCCGGCGGCAGGCACTCAACAATTTGAAAATGCAGCAACTGGCCC
>BEIM01000340.1 GCA_002898995.1 bacterium HR36 | reverse complement strand
ATCCAGCGTGTGCGCGAAGCAGCCAACCGCATGCGTTGTGGCAACAATTTACGGCAGATGCTGATCGCGGTGCATAATTTGCACAATGACTGCAACGTGCTGCCGCCTTTTTCTGCTCCGTGCGCTGGTGTTACCGCAGGCTGCCGCATTACTCTAACTGGGCCGTACCAGGGCTACAACTACACTGTGCACGCTTTTTTGTTGCCATATATCGAGATGGACAACCTGTACAGGCAGATGTCGCCCAATGGTTACGGAGGTGGCCGATATTACGAAGTAATTCGCCTGTACCTTTGCCCGTCTGATCCGTCCATAGCGAATGGCAAATGCATGACCCCGTATGGCGGCGCGAACAACTGGGGCGCAGCCTCCTATGGCGCAAATTACAATGTCTTCGGCTGGCACAATAATTCGGGCGTTCCCCGAGCTACCACTATTCCTGCGAACATTCCCGATGGCACTTCCAACACCATGTTTTTTACCGAGCTTTATGGCACTTGCGGTTGGACTGGGAACTTGAGCTTCGCCTATGGCAGTCTGTGGGCTGATGCCAATTCCGTTTGGCGGCCAGTGGTGTGCACGAATGTTTCCAACAAGAACCCTGCCAGCGGTTACGTCAATTGCTTACCGTTTCAGGTGCGACCGCATTATCTGAACAATTGTGATCCCGCACGAGCGCAGTCGCCGCATACGGGGGGAATTAACGTAGCTATGGGTGACCACTCCGTGCGTTTCGTATCGGCGAACGTCAGCGCCACCACCTGGGCCAATGCTTGCCATCCTGCGGATGGTAACCCTTTGGGTTCCGACTGGCAATAGCCGCTCGCGATCTGCGGAGGGGCTCGTGCATGGACGGAGGCGCCGCATGCTCCGCTCAGCTTTGGTTTGCATGGCGATTCTGGGGATAAGTGCTCTGGGCTGTCAGCGCACCGTTGTGTACATCCCGCAAACCCAGGAAATGCGCGGCTATGTGTCGTTCAAAGATGGCAAGCCCGTCACGGGCGGAGTCATCGAATTTCGCAATCTGCGCGACCCTAGCCTGCGTGCGGTCGGAAACATCGAGCGCGATGGTAGCTTCGAACTGAAAACGCTTGCGGCCGACCAGAGGCTGCAGGGAATCCCACCAGGCCGCTACGAGGTAACTGTTGCCCCGCCGGCCGAAATGGGGCAGACGCATTCCCCGTACAAGTTCCCTAAACCAATTGACATTCTGGCCAACCAAAAGGAGATCCGCCTAGAAATCGAGGGCTTCCCATCCAACACGGGGGATTTTGCCTCTGGTCAATAATCCAGGACACGCGTAGGCGTGCAGCGATTTGCAGACTTCGGGCATCTCCCCGGGTAATTGGCGTCTGGTCAATAATGCGGGGCAGGGCGCTGGCTGAAGGCACGGCCGCATTGATTTCGATGGCTTCTTGACGCGCTTTCGGGCGCCCGTTGCGGTCGTGTGGACCGGAGTGGGTTTTTGCCGACCTTGCACACGGCCGAGTATGTCAGGGAGAATGGCCTATCGCAAGTTTCGGCTTTTCCCGACGCGTCTGGTGGGGTAACCTCGCGGTTGGCTGACGCTGGTGCCTCCGAGTGCGAGCATCGGCGCAACTGCGCCGGTTGCCAGCGTTGTGGAGCATGCTTTTGTGGTTGTCAGAGTTAGCTCACGCCGGGCGTCTTAGAAGGACGGGCCATCTTTTTAGCCAGTTAGCCCCTGGGTGGAGGCTTGCTATTTGGCGACGCCCAAGCGGCAGACGCTGCAGCATGGAGGAGGCTCGCGGCACAGTAAGTGGGTGATGCGGTGAGCAGCTCTTCAGCAGTGCGATTCGATAGCAGAACTTGCAAGGTGCGCTGTGGAAAGGCAAGATACAATAGGCCAGGAATTACCAAGGGCCTCGGGGAAAGTGAGCGATGAATAAAAGGGCACCGAACGCACCACCAAGAGCCTGGGAACGAGTCTGGGCAGTGTTGGCAATCGCCGAGGTGGCGGTGCGGCTGGTGTTTCGCCGGCGGATTTTCTGGGCACTTTATGCGTTGGCGGCAATGCATTTCCTATCGTACTTTTTCGGCGTGTATCTCACCTTCCAGTTGAAGGAAGCGGTGTTGCAGCAACAGAAGCAGGTGCGCTTGTTACCTTTCGCCAGGGTCATGAATCCCGAACGGATGCTGGTCATCTTCGTGGATCGCTTGGGGCTGGGCGGGCAACCCAACATGTACCGTAATTACTTGTGGCTGCAAGGCTGGGTAGTGGTGGTCATCCTAGCGCTGGCTGGGGCACTGTTGATAGGACAAGATTACCAGAGCGGCGGGCTGGTTTTTTATTTGTCCAAGGCGATTTGTCCCATGGATTACCTGCTGGGCAAGTTTTTGGCAGTGGGGCTGGTGATGCTAGCGACGACAACCCTGCCGGCGCTGGTGCTCTATGTGCAGTACGGTTTGCTGGAAGGTTGGCACTATTTCGAGGCACACGCCTGGGTGCCCCTGGGCATTCTGGGTTACAGTCTGGCACTGATAGTGGTACTCGGCTGGTTGGTGTTGGCGACAGCGGTTTGGCTGCGGAAGACCGTGCCGATGGTTTTGGTCTGGCTTGGCGTGTTGTTATTTGCGCGGGCCCTGAGCCGCTTACTCGTGGATGTGGTGGGCTTATCGCCTCGCTGGCGTTTACTGGATCTTTGGAATGATCTTTACCTGGTGGGATCGCGGTGTTTGGCGGTGCCGGCCACGTTATTAGGGCGAATGCGCGGCCAGCCAGCGCCGCAACCCGATTGGAAGGAAGCTGCATTTGTCCTCGCGCTGGTTTGCGCACTATGCTGGGGCTATCTGCATCGGCGCCTGCGCGCCGTCGAGATCGTGACCTAGGAGCAATCTCGCGAGGTCCGACCGCGTGCTGGAGAATCGCGGCGAGCGAAATGGGCAAATGCGCGTAACTTCCAGATGGCTAGCGTGACAGCAGCTCCGCTTGAATTTCGAGAAGTGAGCAAATGGTACGGCGCGGTGCGGGCGCTGGACGGAGTAAGTCTGCGTTTGAGGGCAGGCATCACCGGTTTGGTTGGGCCGAATGGTTCTGGAAAGACAACGCTGTTGCGGCTGGCGGCCGGGTTAGCACGACCGAATGGCGGCAGCGTATGGGTAGCCGGTTGGCCGGCTCACAGCGTGGCAGCGCGGCAGCAAGTGGGCTATGTGCCGGAAACAGACCGCTTTCCTGAGGATTGCACGGGCCGCGATTTTCTTCGCATCTTGACCCGCTTAGACGGCTGGGGAGCGCTGCACCGGGTGGAGCTTTGCTTGCAGAAGCTGGGTTTGACCGAAGTGGCTGGCCGGCCAATTGCCAGTTATTCCAAAGGTATGCGCCAGCGCTTGAAATTAGCCCAAGCCCTGTTGCACCGACCGCAGGTCCTCCTGTGCGACGAGCCCTTCAACGGTGTGGATCCCTCTGGGCGTGCAGAGTTGGGCCAATTATTTAAGGAACTCGCTGAGCGCGGTATGACCATTGTTATCTCGAGCCACCAGCTCGATGAGCTGGAACAGTTGGCAAGGCGGTTAGTAATTCTCGGGCGCGGGCGGGTGCTCGCGGAGGGCCCGCTTGCCGACACTCGCGCTCATTTGCAAGCCTATCCCTTGCTTATCCGCATTGAGACAGCGCAACCGCGACAGTTGGCAGGATGGTTGTTACAATGGCCGATGGTTATGGGCGTGGAGTTGGCGGGCGCGCAAGCTGTGCAGGTGCGTGCTCGGCAGCCGCAGGATTTCTTTCAGGCCCTGCAACGGTTGGTCGTCCAGGGGCAGTGCGAAGTCCTCAGCCTGCAAATTCTCGATGCCTCGGCCGAAGCCGTATTGCAGTATCTGCTCGCCCACCGCGAAACGCCGGTCTGGTAACGAATGGATGACGATGCCAGGAATCGCGCCTGTGAGAACGGCCTCGCTCTTTTTGCGTCAAACGATACCCTGGCCACGCCCGCGGGAGAGGAAACTTACGCTGCGGGCTGCACAGGCATTTTTTCTGACGGCCCGGGTACCTCGCCCCAAATATACAAGGCTGCCCAAAAGAAAACAGCGAAAGCTAGGAGACCAAGGCTCACCAGCTGCGAGAACGTCATGCCCGCTACAATGCGGGGCGTGTCGCTGCGAATTTGCTCGATGAAAAACCGGCTCACGGCGTACGCCGCCAAGAAGCCTGCGAAGACTTCCCCATAGCGTCGCCGCAAGGGATAAAACAGGCTCAGCAATACACAGAGCGCTAGCCCATCGACGG
>BEIM01000339.1 GCA_002898995.1 bacterium HR36 | reverse complement strand
AAAGAGCACCCGATGAACGTTCCCCAGGGCCCATAACCGTTTCACTGTCAGCGGGGGATTATCGCCATCTAGGATAATTATGCGATACTCTTTGCGCCGTTGCTCCGAGAAAGCCAACTGCAAGTTCTCCCGTCGAACCCCTCCCAGTTGCAAACAAGTCAGCTCCCCTTGACTAATCACCTGCCCGCCCACTTCGGGTATTTCCACGCGTGCCGCGCGGCGATAGTTACATTCCTCTGTCTCAAGCACGAAAGCCGTGAGTGGTTCGCGCCGGGTCTTGATCGTGATTACTGTCTTTTTGTCCGCCCGAAGTGACTCCACTCGGATACTTTCTAGCTCATACACGCGATCCGTTAACTCCCTGCGACTCCCTCCACCTCCCTCGATGCCCAAATCGCGGGGATCCACTAAATACGGAACCTCGTTCTTCCTCTCATCAACGATTCGTAGGTCGGCATAGTCGGCGGCGCTGCTAGCGTATACGTCACTATCTAAGTGTATGCTGACCAGGCTTTCTTCTTTCAAGTCGCCGACATCTATGCGTTTATAATAGCGCCGCTCCGAAATGGCCCAGACGCCTCCACCGATGAATAATGCCATTAGGGTCAGGATCAGTTTTTCTTTCACTTTTCCACCTCGGACTCAGGCTCTGCCTCTTCCCCTCTCCGCTCCGTTAAAATCGCTGGGCCCTCATATAAATATAAGAACCACTCAAAGCGACAATTCCTATTAATATCAGGGCCAGGAAGCGATAATATAATTCGAGTTCCTTTAAGTCGACCAGGAAAACCTTGCCGCCCACGACCGCAAACAGAAGGAGCCCCACGATCCGCATCCCTGTTATATCCCATAGCAAACCTGCCGCGATCAGGCACAGGGCGAATATTCCCCACACCAGAGAAATACCGCCGGCTTCAAATCCCGGTAAGAATGCACGCAGGAAGAACCTAGTTTCCAGCGTAACGAACAGGAACACTAACGCTAGGCACGTGACAACCATAAAGCCGGCAACAGCAATGTCGGTCCGCGCGCCCATTTTTTGCTGGAGCACCCGGGCGGCCAGCGCAAAGAAGCCGATCACGCCGATAAAGTCTATCAACCGGGGCAAAATTCGGCGGTCGTAAACCGTAGGTAGATCTTGTCCAGTGAGCAACTCGAGAACACCTTCGAGATTGGGAAAATCTACCAACAACAGCTTCACCAAAATGACCAAGGCCATGGCCATTACCAACGGGAGATATCCCGCGCGTCCCGTTGCGACATAGAGCCATAAAAACGCGGCGGCCAGGCCGACGTAAAGCCAGGTCAGAGTCGGAAGCCGCAAGGGAGCATAGAGAAATCCCACAGTGTGCCACACTTCCAGATGCAGCCAGACAAACACTGCCAAGATGGTTACTATCAGGAACGCGGCAGTGACAGGGTTTAGTTGAATTAGCAGGGAAAAGTTCCGCCGATCGGGTTCGGCGGCGGGAATGGTTCGCATACTGTAACGAACGCCAAGGGCCAACGATGCCAGCGGTATGCCAAACCTCAGAAGCCGCTTACCGAGGTGATGGGCGAGATAGTCTCGAACGGGAAGGCCCTCAGGAATGCCACCGCTGTCAAAGTAAGCGACGTGTAAGTCGTAGAATGTAAGCCGAAGGAGCATCACAACATAAACTAAATAAGCGATGTTACCAAGAAACGGACTGGGCAACCGCGCAGCAAGCCAAATCATGACGAGCCCCTGAATCGCCCAGGCGGAAGTCCACCAATCATCGCCCAGCACCAATGGAAACGTAACCCCAATAAACAGTGCGGCTAACGCCTGGAATCCCTGACTAAGTTGACGGTCTTCTGCAAACCACCGTTGGAAACAAGCGATGTGGATCATATAGAAAATCCCCAAACTGAGCGTGATTATCCCTGCCCAGTTCCGTGCTTCGTCCGTGGGATAGAGACTGAATAGCAGTGTTATGTTGATCCCGGCATATAGCAGGCTGTTTATCAGCAGCACAAACCAGTCCAGCAGATTCGATAGCAGGCGGCGACGCAAGTTATGCAGCCACACTAGTGTGGAAAATGCCAGGAATATACCGGTAAGAGCTGGGAATCGCTGCCAATATTGCAGCAATTGGGCGTCACGGTTAAAGTCCCCATCCAAGGATATTAGCACTGAAAGTGAGGTCGCGACTATAATCCCGTAGTTTGCCAGAAAACTAGCTAAATTGAGGATCGGCCAATTGCGCCACAAACTAATTACCAGCACACCCGCCGCAAGCACCAGGAGATAAAGATATAGGTAATACAGATCCGGCGCAGCCGCGGGCAATAGCCAGGGGGTGGCATAGCCACCCAGAATAGCGAGGAAGGCTACATAAAGGGAATTGAACCCCACAGCCACTGCCGCAGCCAGGACGGTAATCAGACACATCAGCGTAAATGCTGTGGGCTGGTTTATCATCTCGTACCAATGGAAAGCGGCGTAGTCAGCGAAATAGAGTGTTACCAGGCCAACCCCTTGCAGTCCCATCCCGAGCAATTCGTACCGTCCGCCGAGCATCCAGGTGCCCGCGCTAAGCAAACCCAGGCCAACACAGGCGGCCACCAGCACGCGTGTTTTCGGTGGTATCCAGCCCTGTTCCACGCTATATGCCAGGAAATATGCCATCCCGACAATCAGCAGCACCACGCCGAGACGCAATAACCAGTGGACTGCCAGGGCGAATTCATAGGACATGCCGGTGGGAATGTGCTCCTCGCCGACGATGATCCAGTTCCAAATGCGGCGCAACACCTCGGCAGCGGCTTGCTCAAATCGGCTTAGTTGTCGAGGGGCGGAATTGGCAGAAGGTTCGGCCGCCGTGACCTCAGGTATTTCCTCCGCTGGCGAAGGTGCCGACTCCCCAGCACGAGCAGGGACCTCAGGTGGCGCACTTGCTGCTTCCTCAGAAGGCATTAGCGCCCAAGGTTCTTCGGCAGTAGGTTGGCTGAGGGAGGAACTTGGGCCGGCTGGTTGGGACTCGGGGCTTGGCGTCGCCGGCGAAACTGCGAGGCCGTGGTCGGCGGTCGTTGCTGGGCCACTAGGGCTTGCGGTAATCCCCACTTCTGCGGAGGCCGCTTCCACCGTACCCGCAGAGAACAGCCAGGAAGGTGTCAATTGTTCTGGCGAAAGTGGTGGCCCGGGAGATTGAACAGGCGCTCCAGGGGCTGCCACGACGCTGGACGGCATTACCGAACTGGGCGCAACAGTCGCGACTGTTGGCGGAATGCCCGTTGCTTGCTGGGCCGAAGCCGATAGCACACGAGCAGGTGACGGCCAAGAATGAGCAGCCGGCTGATCAGACGGAACGCCCGGGCGCTGTTCCCGAATAAGGAGGTTGATCTGTCGCCATAATGCCGCCAACTCATCGCGCAGCTGCTGTATTTGCCCTTGGATATCGCCCAGTCGCCCCAACACAAGGAATGGGTGGACCAGCCACCAAATCACTATCGCTAGCAACAAGAGGCTCACGCACACAAAGAACTCATCACCAAAGAACCACCCCAAGAATTGAGGCACTGGCGGAGCAATGGCCGCTGGCGATTCGAAGCCACAGAATCTCGGCCCCGCGATGGTTGCCGCCACATAGACGCATGCGGAGCAGGCCCCGTCGAGCAAGACTAACATGGCTTGGCCCTCCTTAACGTTATTAGGACGCAAAACCCTGCCAAAGTATTACGCGGCTCTAACGACTTCGCCCAGTGTACAGACTCCATCGGCGGCCAACGCTAACCGCCTAGACATTTAGGCGGCGATCACGAATGGTCAGCCAGCCAACTTACGCCCCAGCCTGCCGCTCCGAGTCTCGGTGCGTCAGCGGCCGACCCGTCACCTCCACTGGAAGGTGTTTGCCCTGGAGCAATCCGATTTTCCCGAAGACCCTCCCCGTTCGGTGTCCACTCTTTAGGCGAAAATGCTGCGGTCGCGGTAGCCAGACTTACGCATGTGAATGACCTTCACACCGTGTAGGGTAACCGCAAAGCGAATCGTTTTTTGGTAATTGGGTCCCACTGTCTGCGCTAGCCACTGCCAGACACCTTTCAGCCATTTGCGGATTTGTCCGATCGGACATGCATCATCGTCGGGAAGGATCGAGCAGAGTTTGCGGCAAACTGGCGGCGAATGCCACATCACGAAAAAGACCCGCGGGGCTGCCCACTTGGCCACCTTTTCGGCGTCGCCGAGGTGCCCGTCTTCATCCACCTCATGAACCACCAGCTGACGATC
>BEIM01000338.1 GCA_002898995.1 bacterium HR36 | reverse complement strand
CCAATCCGCGGCAGCTGTGCCTGACGCCGAAGACGGCTCCGAGTCTGGCGCGCTTGCTGGAAGTTTGCCGGCGGGCTCACCGTCAGGCCTGGGGCGAGGACAGCGATTTGCTCGTTGGCTTGCAACTGACCCACTCCGGCCGTTACAGCCATTACCGCCCCCTCCTCGTCATGCACGACCCTTTGCTCGACCCGTTGACCTTGGATAGGAGTTCGGGGCGGTTCGTGACCGCCGACTATCCGCTACTCACCGACGACGACCTACGGCGTATTGCCGATGCTTTCGTGGCCGCCGCACAGCTGGCCTGGCAGATCGGCTTTCAGTTTGTGGACATCAAGCAATGCCACCGTTATTTGCTCAATGAGTTGCTGGCAGCGCGGTTGCGCGGCGGAGAATATGGCGGAGCGTACGAAAACCGCACGCGGTTGGCACGGCAGATTATCGCGCGAATTCGCCACGAAGTGCCCGGATTGCTGGTGTTCACTCGGCTCAACGTGTATGATGGCCTACCGTACCGCGTGCCGCCAGGTCGGCCCCAAGACCCCGGCGAACCCTGGCCCGTGCAAAAACCCGTCCTGTCTGCCTGGGGTACATGTCCGGACGACCCGCTGCAACCCGATCTCCGCGAACCGCTCCGCTGGATCGGCGAAATGCAGCAACTCGGCGTAACCGTGGTCAACATCAGTATGGGCAACCCCTATGCCTCCCCCCACTTGACTCGCCCTTTTGAGTATCCGCCTCCCGATGGCTACGAACCCCCCGAACATCCTCTGCTCGGCGTGGCCCGACATTTCCGACTCACCGAACTCGTGCAACGCACCTTTCCAGACCTGGTTGTGGTCGGAAGCGGTTACAGCTACTTGCAGGAATTCTTCTGCCACGCAGCTGCGGCGAATCTGGCGCAACGGCGTGTCAGTATCGTTGGTGTCGGCCGCGCTGCACTGGCACAACCCGATTTCGTGCGCCAGCTTCGCGAACACGGCCGGCTCGATCGCCGTCGCACCTGTCGCACTTTCAGTTACTGCACCGCCCTGATGCGCGCCAAACATCATCCGCTGGGCCAGTTCCCCACAGGCTGCCCGCCTTTCGACAAGGAAGTGTACGGCCCGATCTGGGAACAAGCCAAACGAAAGTAATTCGTCCCGCGAGCACGGGGCTTCTGATTGCGGTATTGCAAGCGCATCCCAGAAAGTCGCCTACTCTTGTTGGCCGCTGCCGGCCTCGTTTCACCAGCCCCTACCCTGTCTTCGCCTGCGCGAACAAGCCAAACCAAGACCGTGGGCGCGCTTTTGTCTCACATGCCCAATGCTCCTTTCAACATAACGCCCGCCGCTCCTGGCAGACGTCCGCTCTGGACATCGGAAATGTCGCGAATTGAGCAGTGAACGTTCGTTGCACAGCAAGAGCGGCGGGCGAGCGTCAGTCGTGCGCAGGGTTGGCGGTTTTGCGGGCAAGTGCCCGTTGTATGACCATGGGGTTACCACGAGCTGGGCGTAATTACCTCGCCGCCCGCACGGGTGGCCAGCGCACGCCAGACCGCCAAATCCAGGCTATTGCGCAGGAAGTGAACCGAGCCGTCCCCGAATAGGCAATGGACACCGCCCGGATGATTACTTCGCGCGGTGCTGAGCGATTTGTTATTCCAACCGTTGCCACAATCCCAGTTGGCAGCATTGGGAGGATAATAGTGGTTGTAGAGCGTGCTGCCGTAATGCCCGTCGATCCATTTGGCTCCCCGTTGGGCATTCCAGGAGCCACCGCTAGCTGATTCGCAAGCAGTAGGCATCGGATCGGACGGGCCTGGGAGGACATAGCGATGGCGCTTCGGGTTAGCAGCAGCAGGATTAGCTGGTACATTGCCATCGCCCAGCAGCGATTCGCTCAGCATCACCGTGTGGGAGCTCCCGTCCAATATGTCGGCGATACGCAGGGGCTGATCCGTGAACATGCCATCCCCTTGCGCGACATTGCCGAACCCCACGGTGCCGCTGCCGACACAAGCACAGTAATTGCTGGGACCGTACGGCACGCCTGGCACCCGCGGCCGAACGCCATCCGACGGGCATACAAAAAGCGCCACCACCTGTCTGGAAGGACAATCTGGGCAACAATCACAGTCGTTGTGATTGTTACCGGTGCCGAAGAAATCGAGTGGTGGCTGGGAGAAGTCCACCAGATGGTGCAGATTGTCCTGCTCGACATACGGCAGAAGTCGAGCCAAGGGCGAAAATACCATGGGAAACGGCTGCCGCGCCGGGGGAAATTGGTCATGGACAGCGTGGTGATTGTGCAAGGCGATGCCGAGCTGACGCAGATTGTTGGCACAGCGCATGCGGTTGGCAGCTTCCCGCACCCGCTGGATCGCTGGTAGCAAAAGGGCCAGCAATAGCCCAAGGATCGCTATCACCACCAGCAATTCGATGAGAGTGAAAGCAGCCCGACTGCTGTATCGGGAGCCTTGGATGTCAGGGATTATTTTCACGGTTCCACCTCCGTTATGGGCATGGTGTCGCACCTGGCGGTGCGCAGAAAAGGAAGAGACTGGGACCAGTGTTCGTCCCGTGATGGCAGAGCGAATACGTTGCCAGCAATGCAAAACGGCCAGAGGTTACGCTTGCCCGCAATCAGTGCGTGGAGGTGGATCCTCAGGAACGCAGTACCAACAAGCGCGTACCCGCCGCTTCAGACAAAGCTTGTCTTCGGGGAAGGCGGAAATTAGCCCAGGCTCTGGCCTGACCCACTCGGGCAATGCCAACAGTTGGGTCCACCAGACGGTTAGTTCGCCGCGACATCGTTGCAGCAAAATGGGATGATACCAGGAGGGAGCGGCCTGAGTTTCCTCGGCTGGCGAACCACACGCGTGAGCCGATTCGGCATCAGCCGTGTCGCCTCGGCAAGGGAGTCGTCGTCCCGCCCGAGCTTCACAACAGGAATCCGTATCCTTTGTGGAGCAGCTTCCGCAGCATTTCGCTGGCAACTGCTCGGGGCCCTCGCCTGTGTGTTCGCACGCATGGGAGCACTGCGAATTTGGCCAATCAGCTGGCACTATCTGCGCGACGCTCAGGCCGTGTTTCCGGGCCCAAGCAAGACGTTCTGCGGGGCTGAAACAGCAGCAATGCTGCCAACAATCCTGGGCGTTCCGACAAGCACACGAACGATTCATGCAGGGAAACGGCACCCGGTGATCTTTGCTCCAGCGAAGCCCCAGCCAAGAACCCGGCACACCCGTCACCCAGAGCATTTGCCCCAGGATCAGCAGCGCTGCCAGGCAGCGGCGCAGCCATGAGCGATGCAATCCCAGCATAGATGTACGCTGCTCACCATTGTTGCTGATTATCTTATTTTCCGTTTAGACCGACGGCAAGCGCCTGGACAATAGCCTGCGGTTCCTCATTGGCCTAGCGTTTCATGCTCTCCAAGCAGCTGAAAAAGCGGCGCCCACGGAGGCTTCTGGGTTGAGGCCATCTAGGATGAAGAAAGCATGGCGCATCCATCTCGCGACGAGGCGTCTGGGGCGTTTGTGACCAGGATGGACGCTGCGGTTCACGATGGAAGCCGAAATAGCTGGCTCCGTGCTCGCCGCGAAGCCCAAGCACAATTGGCTCTGCTCCTGGTTGGCAACTGGGAGACAATATGACCAACGGAAGACAGAACCGTCAGCCCACGCGCAAGAGCAGCATCCTTTGCCGCCAAGCGTACGGCAGAGAAAACGAAGTAGTCGGCCTGGCGGCCAAGGTCTTTTGATGCAGGGCCGCCAAACGGTTCCCGGGGCAAAAATTGAAGAGGCACCACTCGGCTGTGCGCTCGGCCGCAAGGACGGAGTAGCGGTTTGTGTTCGGGCTGGCCCGATACGCAACATTCGGCTGTGCGCTCGGCCGCAAGCGCCAGCAAGAAACCTGCCCCGCTTTTGGCTTAAAATTTCGGGACGCAACAATCGGCGGGGCGGGTCTTGTCGAATGATAGGTGGCAGGGTAGAGTAATAAGCCTGCGTTCCCCGACCACAGGCGGAATGCCGGCCTCTCAGCCGACCGCGCCGACTCCGCCGAGGAGCGAGCCATGAAAGTGCGTGCTAGTGTCAAGCGAATATGCGAAAAGTGCAAGATCGTACGCCGCAAAGGCGTCGTGCGGGTGATTTGCTCCAATCCCCGCCACAAGCAGCGGCAGGGTTAGGGAAAGGATAGAACATGCCGCGTGTCCTGGGTGTGGACCTTCCTGGCGATAAGGCGCTGCATATCGCGCTGCGGTACCTGTACGGCAT
>BEIM01000337.1 GCA_002898995.1 bacterium HR36 | reverse complement strand
CAAGACTAACGAACCTGCGGAAAAGATCATCAAGCGGCTGGGATTGGATGTAACGTTTTCCACAGAGCAATTGCGGGAACTGGTGAAGAAATCGATTGCCAGCCAACCGAAGGCCGCAGCGGACGTGCGGGCGGGCAAAACGAAAGCAATGGATGCGTTGGTCGGCATGGTGATGCGGGAAACGCGCGGCAAAGCCCCCGCCGACGAAGTTCGCCGCCTGATCCAGGAAGAGCTGGCATCCAGTACGGTGTGAATTTCTGTTCGCTCCGCTCATCCTCCATCGTATACCCTGGCGCTTCTTTCGGCAAAAACAGGAGCGGGGTTCGTCAGCCGGCTGTGGGAAACAAAACCCTGTTGCCATGGGACACGACTTTCACCCGCTCGCAGTTGCGCGCTCGAACAAGAGCAGCAGGCTGACTCCTGGCCGCTCCTGCTGCGTACTAACCTGAAAGGCATCGCCGAATCGCCCCGTGGTTATTCTTTCAACGCATAAAGGACGATTTGTGCTGCGAGGTCGAGGGCGCTTTCGTGTTTATAACCGATGCAATCGCTGCCCGCGTGCTTTTCCAGAGCGCAGCCGAGATCGTACGGACTGTAAATGACAATCCAGCGGCTGCGGGGATCATTAGGATTCAGCCGAATTCCTTCGAGGCGGGGCTGAATCAGTTGGTAGGGCTTGCCGGCTTCGGTACGGCAAAAGAGCTGGTCAATACGTTTGCCAATCTGCTCGCTGAAAAGCGGGTCATCGAGAGGAATAGGCTCGAGCTTGCGATCGGGGAAGGTCTTAGCCATCATGTCGCGGAAGGACTTATCAAATTGCTGGCTGCCACAGCAAGCATCGGCCAAAAGTAAGCCGCCGCTTTCCAGATGACGGCGCAAATTGATGAGATGGGGCATCGGGAATTCGGCATTGGCTTCATCGCCGCTGCGGAAGGCCCGCCGCCCGTGCATGTACAGGAAGCGGTAGGCGAAGAGGTTGGGACTGCCAAGCGAAATGGGCCGGGTCTGCCGCACGACGTCGAGGCGGTATTCTTTGAGCAAATAAGTAGCGAGGTTGGTCATCGCCTTGGGCGCAGGTTGCCAATCGGAGCCATACTGGATTTGCGCCGCCTGGAAAACATTGCGCAGAATCGGATCTTGCTGCTCTACCAGCACCTCGGGGGTGACTTCTTTGGGTGGCGGCAATTCCAGACCGGTGGCGTACGCCACGATGTTGGCGGCGGTGCGGAAAGCGAGATGGCATTTCGGATCGTCAAGGTCGTTCATTTCCAGATAACAGCTGATGTCTTGCGGGGCGTAGATGAGATGGAGTCGGCAGGCTTTGCGAACGCCCATCAGGCCAAATGAACCGGGGGGCACCTGGAAGAAGGCAGTCCACACGGGATCGCCGGGGCCCAGCGGCTCGAGGGTCGCCTCTGGGCCGAAAATGTCGCGCACCAATTGCGGCATGGCGGCATCGAATTTCTTGCTGCCGCAACACGCCTCGCAAAAGATGAACCCGCCTTGTTCGACAAACTCGCGTAACAACCTTTTTTCACCAGGCGTGAAGTCGGGCGGATTATGGCCGTTGAAATAAGCAATCGGCGCCTGGAGCAAAGCGGCCACCGATTCGGGACGACCGGGATCGAGCCGGCTGCCGTCGAAAATCTGCCAGGTAACTGGGATAGGTCGGCCGTCTTTCTTGAACAAATGCTGGCTGCAGAATTCGGTGAGGTTCCGCATGTCGTACGGGTCGTTGTTCCAATCGCCCACCAGCGACCGGCCCCAACCCGGCACCATTGGGCCGTGCATCAGTTTGTGCACCAGCACTGGGGTCTTACCCTTCGACAGGAAAAGCAGGGCGAAACTGGTGGCAATAATCGGGTCGGTATCCAGGCCGCCTCCGCCACTCCACGAACCATCCTCCCGCTGCGACTGCAGCAACAATTTGGCCCCTTCCCGATACCAGTCGTATTGTTCCACACCAAATGGATTCTGCTTGAAGAAAAAGCGCAAGCCCGAGAGCCGGCCGACGCGTTCGATGCCGTAAAAATTGTAGTACCTCCAGGGTTGCACGTTATACGTGAACAGCTGCCCCAAACGTCGCAGCCCCAATTCCAGACGCGGATCCTCGGGGCGCTGCCCGCAATTTTCAAACGAGCCATCGGGGCGGGGTTTTTCCCAACCCTGTCGGGCCATCTGCCCCGCGATTAATAAACTCGCTACTCCCGCTGCGGTCATCGTCAGCCGTTCTTCACCCGGCACTCCTCCCGTGCTGTATCCCCAGCCACCAGTTACGGGATGCTGATTGGACAGATAAAATGCCTGCACTGCCCGCCAGAACACTGGTTCGATTTTCACGCCGCCGTATGCCTGAGCGTAATACAGGCCAAGCACCGCATACTGACTGTTGGAATTGTCGCCGCCCCCAAGACGCCCTTCCGGCCCATACGACCAGCCCCGCTGGGGATGAAAGCCTTTTTTCAGCCAATCCACGTTCCGTGCAATCAGGAGTCTGTCCTTATGCGGTTCTGCACGGCTGAGGACCATCGTTTGGAGGCTAACGACGTAAGTGGAGCGAGGCGGCAGTTTCCGCAAGTATTGCAGCGCTTGTTGGATGGTTCGGGAATTGGGATCTTCGCCCGCTTCCAGCAAGGCCAGTGTGGCCAACGCAGTGTGCCCACCTTCTATCAATCCTAGAACCCCGATGGCATTGCCGCCTTCCCAGGCGCCCTCACGCTGGTTCCTGCGCAAGTAGTCCATGGCGCGATCAATGGCACGGTTCACCGCTTCGGGGTTGAGAGGCTTCGCGCCCTGGCGAACCTGAGCTTGCAAAGGGGTGTTGAGCTGTGCTGGCTCTTCGAGACCCGTGCACCACAAGAATAAAAGTCCCCCGATCACGCCAAAAAACCCCAGCCGGCCTCTCGTGCTGCTCATCAGCCGTGATTTGTCGCGCATGGCTCTCTCCCTTATGGAACCCTCTGCGGATGCGGAACTTCCGTCTGCCTTTATTGTCGCTCCTAACCCGCCTTTTGCCAAGTAGTGTCTTCTTCAACCACCATTTACCATACCCTGCGCAAACCCTCGCAATCCTTCACAGCAGTGCGCATCCTCTTATGCCTTCCGTGTCTCTGTAACGGTTGTTCGCTGCTTTCCCAGCAAAGGGACAGGAGTAATGTGTCGGGGCGAGAAGGCCCAACACGAACCTGCCGTGGTTGTGCGAATGCGTAAGCAATGGCGTCAGCAATGATTGTGGGCAGTCACGCGCATTTGCGGTATCGCTACTGCAAGCGCGGTTTCTCATGTTTCCTAAAGGGGTTCAACCCCGCTCTTGCACTGCACCAATGAACCCTCGCCGCCGACATGGCGAGCATTTGCGAATACCAATGCACGCCCGTCGTGGGCGCGGGGAATGGCTGGGAGAGCGAGACGGTTTCATTCACTGCACGAACTCGCCCAAGAGCGACACAGACGCTTGTAAGCGCGCAACCAGAACCACTCCGCGGCGGCCGCCAGCATCGGCGCCGACGGGCCCCGTTGCATGCGCGCTCCCCACAACAATCCTTAAGTGCGTTTCGCGCAACGTGTTCGCTGCACACACCCTGGTGGAATCACGCCAGCCGCTCTCGGGGCCCAGTCGCGCGCTATTCCACCAGGTGCGAACGCGAACAGCGCTCCCGCGATGCTGTTCTCTTGCTCCGCGCAAATGGCGACGAGGTTAGATTTCCCAGCCCTTGCGATATTCGCGGCGGAGGTAGCGGTTGGCCTCGGAGTTGTTGGTGACCTTGAAGTTTTCGCCGTCCCACTGGAGCTTGGTGCCGGCCTTGATAGCGACGTTGCCCAGCAGGATGAACTCCGTCAGCGGCCCGGCGTAGTCAAAATTGGACATGGCGATTTCGGGCTTGTTCTCGCGGATGGCCATGACCAGTTCAGCTTTCATCCCGGTGTCGCCGCCATCCTTGTTACGCGGCAAGGACTCCGGAACCTTGTTGGCTTCGGCTTGCAGTTCCTGAGGAATGAGCCGCCAGTCCCCGCCGTAATCACTCGGCGAATAGAGCAGTCCCTTGTCGCCGACCATGATGCAGCCGCTGGAAGAAATCTCTTTGACGCCGCTGGCCAGAACGCGTTGCAATAACTCCTGCGGCGGGCGAAGTAATTTCCCCTCGCGACGGCCTTCGTACCAGTGGAAAGTGACCGGCGGCATGCCCTGGCGCGCGGGAAATTCCCAGACCACGTGGGCCCAGCTGGGATAAGTTTCGGGGTTGACGTCGCCGGCCTGGGCTTCGACTGAGATGGGAT
>BEIM01000336.1 GCA_002898995.1 bacterium HR36 | reverse complement strand
AGCGATAGGCATCGCGCTCCGGGCAAACGATGAGCCGGCCGATCCGCTCCCGCAGCACCCGCTGGGCATAGCTGTCGAATGCCGGCGGATAATAAACCGCTTCCTCGGGAGCTAGCGGACAAAAGCAGGTATCGAGGTGGTAAAAGTGCGGATTGACCAATTCCAGCGGCAACACCTCGCGACCAATGAGTCGAGCCACCTCCTGATGAGCCAGGCAATCGCTGCGGATGCGGTAACCGGCAAACAGAGTCCGACCGCAGAAAAGTGCATCGCCAGCCCCTTCGAAGAATAAGTCCTGCGGCAGGCGTTGCACCGCAAAACCGTGGTGGCGAAACCAGGCCTCGAAAATCGGTTCCTCGCGTTGCCGCTGCGGATAGCGGAAATGTGACAGGATCACCTGCGCGCGGAAAACCAGGCCAGCGTTGGCGGTGAAGACCAAATCAGGCAGGCTAGGCTGCGGTTCCAAAAGTTCGATAGTAACGCCCAGTTGCCGCAAGGTCTGGTACAGTTGTTGCCATTGTTGACGGGCACGTTCCCGCACGGCACCACGCGAACGGCTCATCCACGGGTTAATCTCGTATTCGATGCCGTAATAATCAGGCGGACACATGAGAATCCGTGCCATAGCGGCCCCAAGCATTTACAACCGTAGGTAGACAGCGGCCAAGCTGCGACAGTGCCCGGCAGCCTAGCGTGCTGAGGATTTACGTTGCCCTATTCATTCTAACGGGCGAGGCTGTGAACCGAGTTGGCCACCGAAATATGCCCTTCGTGCACCTGCTGCTGGCGGGCTTGTTGGAGCCGCTGCGTCAGTTGCTCCGCGAGGAGTTGCGGTTGGGGCAAGCCTATCAGTAACAAGGGAGCCGCTTCAGGTTTTTCGGAAATCAATGCGATATGCCCGAAGCCAAGCAGGCGCTGCCACCAAGACTGGCGTACTTCGACTCGGGCCAACTCCGCCAGTGCCACCACCGCCTTAGGCCAGAGCCAACCCCGGCGATAAATCACTTCTCGGTCGTTGAACTCGACCCGCCAGAAAAGTCCGCGGTAAGCCCAGCGGAAAAGCAGAAAGGCCCAGGTCGCGGCGAGACTCGCCCAGACGATGCTGGCAACCAGTGGGGCTAACCAGGCAGGCAACCGCGCATTGAGCCAGACCAGTCCCGCCAGCGCTATGAAGGTCCCCGTCACACCTAACACGAAACTCGGCAGCAAATGGCGGGTATCATAACCCATGCAGCAGGGTGTCGTGGCAGCCGCATTGGCGGTGGGCTCAGAAAGCCTTGGCACGTCCCCGGCGCGGGGTGCGCCAATAATGACCTCGTGCGGCGACAGATAGCCGCCCCTCGCTTCGGCATTAGCCGTCGCAGTGACTTCTTCGGGCATGTCAGACCTCCGTGTCCTGCATCCCCATCCGTAGAGAATTCGCCCACGCTGCAAGAAGTTGGCGCAGCCCCTCACTGATTAGCCTGGGCGGCAACACGTACCAGCAGCGTGGGGATTTCTACACGAATCCGCAAATGATTAGGCTGGCTTTCCTGGGTAATGCGCAGCCGATCTCGCGTTTCGTCCTGACCACGGAAAGTGCGTTGCACCGCCTGATGAAAGCGCTTGCCATCGGGGCTGGTTTGTGCCAGGATTCCTAGCTGGCGCAGAGAAATTTCCAGGCTAATGGATGGTCCTACCTTTTGGGAGTCGGCGGCGTTTACTGCCTGCTTCAGGATATTCTGAGCGTGGCTACCCGCGCTAAGCAGGAGATAGTCGTTGGTCAAAACCACCCAGAGCTTCTCCTCGCCGAAGAGCTGGGTGAAATTGGGATCGTCGGGGCTGATGAGAACGGAATGGACGGACCGGCCCGCTAGCTTAGTGGTGTCGAGCTGGATACGCGATTTGGCATCCTCAGGCAACACCCGGACCAACTCGCGCAGGGCCGCCTCCAGCTTTGCCCCTTCTACCAGGCGCAGCGCGACTACTGGTGTTAGCTTACCATCGGCAGTCGGGCCATGCAAAGCGATGGCGATTTCGAGCGTCTCCGCCTTCAGCGTCGGCACAATGCCTTCGTACAGCTTGCGTAAGATCGCCTGCTGTTCCTGGGGCTTCTCAGCGATCCCTTTTTCCATCTGGGCCGCAACTTGATCCAGCAACACCCGCAACGGGCCTTGGGTAGGAAACGCCAGATGCAGCCAAGAACCTTGTTGCGGTTGCAGGCCAGCCAATTGACTAGGCACCTGGTTGAACCGCTGAAAGACGTTGCCGCTAACGCTACCGGGGCGTACGCTCACGTCGAGAACCACACTGAGCTGGTGATTGGTTTTATCCAGGTCAGCCCAGAGGGTGAGCGCGTCCAGGTCCTGAGCCAGCTGCAGCAATTCTTCGCCAGCCAGCTGGGTGAGATAGCGGCGGACCTGATAGCGCGCCTCAGTCTCGTCCGGCTTGCGTTCGATGGGGAGTTTGGTCACTTGCTGCAGCAGGGCGAGCAACTTCTTGCGCGCTGCAGGCGGAATCTCCCGTGTTCGGAGCGTCAGATAGATAAGATGTTGCCGATGCTGCTGCGGCACCAGTTGCTTCGGATCGGGCAGTGGACGGGTGAGAGAGTTTTGCTCGGTGCTAAAGAAAGCGTGACCGTGGGCAAAACGCAGGTACACGGTTTGACCCGTGGCCAGTGTTACGGCACGCAAACCCGCGTCATTGGGCTTATCTACCTGGGCGTTGAGCGCCTGCAGCAGTTCCAGGAAAGCATCCTCATTGCTGACCGGCACGAAGAGAATAAACGACGGCTGTTGCCTTGGGGCGGGCAGTGATTGCATAAATAGTCCGAAAGGCACCTTGCGTTCTAAACCGGCGAGTCCCTTGCCTCCGGCGAGCGTGTCAATAAATGGCTCGAACTGCCGGGCGATGTCCTCTCGTCCCACCAGAGTGGCGAAATACTTGACCGCGTCAATCACATCGTTGGCTGAGCGCACCGTGCCAACCAGTATCTGCGCTGCGGCTGGCTGGACCATCAGCCACAATACCAGGGTCAACCCTATCGCTGCTAATTTCGCACGTTGCATGGGTATCCCTCCAATGAGTGGGGCCGATTAGGTGATTCCGCCTAGTACTACCCGTGAAAAGCAGGCTCAGTGTCAAGAAATTGGCGCAGGCCTGGCAAGCGCATGGAGCAAGACCGATTGCCGGTCCGACAGAAGCGATTGCATCAGATAGCCAAGCAGATAAGCCGACAAGCCATTTCGCCAGAGGTCGGCGCAGCCATTAGGTTTTCCTTGCCAGGCGCAGTTGGAAAGTGGTATAACCGAGACGGGCAAAACTAGGAAGACGAGATGGGGAAATGGGGATGAGGATGGGTCAGGCTGTGGGGTACTTCCAAGCCGTGCGTTTCCATGAGTTGGGCATCGGCCAGGACCTGGCGGATCGGTCCATCCGCAACAATCCGCCCTTGATCCAACACCACTACCCGCTGGCAAACCTGAAGGTTGAATTCGAGGTCATGCGAGGCGATAAGCTTGGTGATGGTCAGACGATTGAGCACGCCCACGAGCTCCCGCCGCCCTCGGGGATCGAGGTGGATAGTGGGCTCATCCAGTAAAAGGATTTCAGGCTCCATCGCTAAGACTCCAGCCAGTGCTGCCCGCTTTTTCTCCCCGCTGGAGAGGTGAAAGGGCACCCGCTCACTCAGGTGTTCGAGCCCCACGGCTTGGAGTGCGCCCGTGACGCGACGCCGCACCTCAGATTCCGACAGCCCCAGATTCAGCGGGCCAAACGCCACATCCTCGAAGACTGACCAATGGATGAGCTGGTCATCGCTGTCCGCGAATACCAGGCCGAGCTTCTGAGGGAGATGGCGGCGTTGATGGGCGTCGCGGGGATCGAGACCTGCCACGCGCAATCGCCCACCTTGCGGTACCAATACCCCCGCCAGACACAAAAACAACGTCGTCTTGCCTGCTCCGTTCGGCCCGACAACAGCCACGCTTTCTCCAGCACGCACACGCAAGTTCACCGCCTCTAACGCTCGCAAGCCACCCGGCCAAGTGAAAGATACTCCTTCCGCTTCAATGACCCACGACATTGGCTTTGTCTCGAATATTACTCAGCTCTTGAATCATCATACTAGCCCAACCAGGGAAATCCCGTGGCGCCACTCACGAGCAGCCAAGGTCCGAGCCACACAGTGGCTACCAACGACAGGGCCAAGGCAAGGTCGCGGGCAAGGGGCGCGGATGTGGCAAGCCACCGGAAACGCCCCGTAAATCCCCGACAACGCATGGCTTGGCTGATGCGTTCGG
>BEIM01000335.1 GCA_002898995.1 bacterium HR36 | reverse complement strand
AAGCTAGCGTCTGGCCAATGACCTTTGGCTTGGCTTGCTGCGCGATTGAGATGATGGCTACCGGAGCTTCCCGCTACGATATGGACCGCTTTGGTGCCGGGGCCTTCCGTGCTACGCCGCGGCAAGCGGACCTGATGATTGTCGCAGGCACGGTCAATTTCAAGATGGCCAGCCGGGTGCGTCGGCTGTACAATCAGATGCCCGAACCGAAATTCGTGATCGCTATGGGGGCCTGCACCAGCGGCGGTGGACCGTATTACAAGTACGGCTACAACGTGGTCAAGGGTGTGGACTTAGTGGTTCCCGTGGACGTTTATGTCGCTGGGTGTCCACCACGACCGGAGGCGTTACTTGAAGGGCTGATGCGTGTCCAGGACAAAATCCGTGCCATGCATGATTTTACCAAACGCCAGCCTCTCGACTACCTTGTCCCCACCCGCAGTGGCTATGTGAAGTTGCCACCCGAAGTCGATACACTGGAAAAAGCCAACGAATACTGTAGCCGCCGCAAGGAATTGAGCACCCCAACCAAGGTTTAGCGGTGGTCGGCGGTAATGACTTAGTAAGGGCCAATTGCTATGACCCCTGCCGAGATTATTATTACCATTCTGGAGGAAAAATTTGGGCCGCGTATCCGTCAGAAAAAACTGGATGCCATTGATCCGTATGTCGTAGTGGATGCGGCGGACATCGTGGAAGTTTGCCGATTTCTGCGAGATGATCCACGTTTGCAATTCGATATGCTCAACTGCATCACAGGCGTGGATTATTGCGAACCGGACCCAGCCAAGGCGCCAAAGGCTGGGTTCGAACCGCATATAGAAGTCGTTTATCACATGTCGAGTTTCGTCAAGCGGCATCGCTTTGTGGTCAAGGTGATCCTGCCTCGGTGGAAAGACAATATTCCGGGAGAATTGCCAGAAGTCCCCTCTGTCACCAGCGTCTGGCCAGCCGCCGATTGGCACGAACGTGAAACTTACGACTTGGTAGGTATCCGCTTCGTCGGCCATCCGGATTTACGCCGCATTCTGCTGGCCGAAGATTGGGAAGGGCATCCGCTCCGCAAGGATTACGTGTTCCCCCTGGAATATCATGGCATTCGCGGTCGCTAAAGCGAAACCAGCGGCCGCACTCTGAAGTATTGATTAGAAACCCCTCAAGGACATTGCTGAGATGGCTACCCTATTTCCGCCCGAAGAAGAACAAATAATCGAGCTGGATGTTCGCACAGACGAAATGCTGGTCAGTATGGGACCGCAACATCCCAGTACACATGGGGTGTTGCGCCTGGTGTTGCGTACGGATGGTGAAGTGGTTTCGCAAGTGACCCCGCATTTAGGTTATCTACATCGTTGCGCCGAAAAGATTGGTGAGAATGTGACGCCTATCCAGTTTATTCCTTACACCGATCGCATGGACTATCTCGCGGGTATGAATATGAACCTGGGGTATTCGTTGGCAGTGGAAAAGTTGTGTGGCATGACGGATAAGATTCCCGAAAAGGCCCAGGTAATTCGCGTGATCGTGTGCGAATTGAATCGCATCGCCAGCCATTTGGTTGGCATAGGTGCTTACGGCCTGGACTTAGGCACGTTTAGTCCATTCCTGTATGCGTTTCGTGAACGGGAAATGATATTGGATTTGTTTGAGGAGGTATGTGGAGCGCGATTAACTTATAGCTACGTCACCATTGGCGGTGTGCATGACGATTTGCCTGAGGGCTGGCTGGAGCGTTGTGAGAAGTTCCTCGATTGGTTCGAGCCGCGCCTCGAAGAATACCATACCTTGTTAACACGCAACAGCATCTTTATCAAGCGGACAGCTGGAATCGGTGTCTTGTCGAAAGACATGGCCATCAAATATGGCTGCACGGGACCGATGTTGCGCGGCTCACTCGATCGCAGCAAGGGCGATCCGTTTTGGGACTTACGGAAAATCGAACCATACTGCGGCTACGACCAATATGACTTTGAAGTGCCGATTCCGCCGTTTCCGGAAGCCCCTGTCGAAGCAGTGATTGGTGATGCCTGGCACCGATTCTTTGTCCGCATGAAAGAAATGGAGCAAAGCGCGCGAATAGTGCGACAGGCATTGCACAAATATGAAAGTGCGAAAGGTTCACACCGCATCGAACCGCCCCGGCATTTGCCGGTCGGTGAGGCTTATGTCGAAACCGAGTGTCCCCGCGGCCAGATGGGGTTCTACGTGGTGGGTCGGCCTACTAAAGAAAGTGTACCCTTGCGCGTCCGTGCACGATCTTCGAGCTTTTGCAATCTTAGCGTGACTCACGAGATATGTCGTGGCTGCCTGATTGCTGATGTGCCAGCTATCGTGGGCAGTATAGATATTGTCATGGGCGAAGTGGATCGCTGAAACTCAAAGCCCAGTCGCTATTCGGAGCTGAAGCTAAATGTTCACCCGATTGGTTGACAGGCGCGGTCGTTGGATATCTCGAACTCTAACTTCTTTGCGCGTTCCTGCATTCTTAATGGGTTGCGGCTTGTTAGTGCTGGCCAACGCATTCCTGCAGCGCCATCCGGTCTATTACAATCGCTCGATGGAAAGTTTTTTTCCAGAAAGCGATCCACGGTTGCAGTTATATCGGCAATCGCGGCAATGGTTTCCGAGCGAGCACACCTTGCTAGTGGTCTATCGCGATCCACAACTATGGACGCCGGCAGGGATGCAACGACAGGTCAGGTTATGCAGAGAGTTAGAGAATTGCCCTGGGGTACATCGGGTATTAGCGCTAGCAACCAGTCCCGCGCCAGCCAATCCCCTAAAAACAGTGGCGGATGCGGTAACCGAAGCTGCCAGTTTCGAGAACCTGGAATTGTTGCGTCAGCAGATTCAAAAAACGCCCTTATATTTTGGAGTCACCATCGCGGCCGACCTGGTTACCAGCGCTCTGGTAGTTCAACTAGATCGGGATCTGGGTGGTCCGGAGCAGGCGGGTGAGAAGCTCGAGCACATTCGCCGCTCGGCGCACGACCTGATGCAAAAAGAAAACGTGCCCGGGCTAGAAGGACCCTATACCGCGGGAACGCTGTTGCTCATCCATGACGTTTACGAATACACAGCGCAAGATGGCAGACGATTGCAATTTTACTCAGTTTTGCTCATGTCCCTGGTAATCGCTGGTGCTTTCTTGCTGCCGGAAATACGGGAATTCTGGCGGGCAAAGCGTGCCGGTCAGATCACTTGGTGGCGAGGGCTGTGGCAGATCTCGCTGAGTACACGCTGGCTGGGATTGCCCTTCCTGGTCATCTATAGTGCTCTGACTTGGTCAGAAGCTCTCTGGAGCGTCGTTCGCGGCGAAATGACCATGGTAGGCTCGGCGATCAGCTCTCTCGTCGCTGTGATCAGTGTGGTTACCATAGTGCATCTAGGGTTGCATTACCGCGAACTGCGCGGCGAGACGGATTCGTATACCGCATTGTGGCAAACTTTGCATTACCTGGGGCCAGCTATTTTCTGGGTTTTGCTGACCACTGCTGGGGGGTTTGCTGCGCTTTTAGTGTGTCGCATTAAGCCAGTGTATGACTTCGGAATGATCATGATGCTGGCTACCTTACTAGTGGGAGTGGCGACGGCTCTGTTCTTCCCTCTCACGGCTATGGGTTGGCGCAACTTGCCGCTGCACACGGGGCGCCTGGAACCCCTGACCCGATCGTGGCTAGCCAAACTCTTGGCTGCCCTCCACCGACATCCTGTTCTCTTTGGCAGTGCGCTCTTGGGACCGGGAGTGATCCTGGCCCTAGGCATGGTGCGCTTGCAACCGCAGACCGATTTTACTAATAATTTCCGCCCGGAAACGGAGATTCATCGTGCCTATCGGTTTATCGAGGATGCGTACGGTGGAGCAGGGCACCTGGAGCTTATCGTGGACACTGGCGTCCTGCTCTCTTTCTCGAACGAGGAGCTGAAGGATTATTTGGATCAAATCCGTCAGCTGGAGGAGCGGCTCACCGCGATTCTGGTCAGTACCGAGCAGGGGGAACGTGTGTCGGGCATTAGTAAGGCCATAAGCATCCCGGACTTTTACGATTTTCTCGACCATATTCCCCTGGCGGGGCGCTTGCTGACGCCCCGAGCACGGCTGTTTCTGCTGGCCGGGGATGTCAAGCGGGCGCGGCAAGAAATAGGCATTGCCGCGGCTGCCATTCCAGCCAAGCTCTGGGACTCTGCTCGACAGCAAGCGGTGTTGCCAGCTTTTTGGAATGGCCAGGAAAAGAAACTGCGCATCGTTCTCCAGGCACGCGAGCGGCTCAGCACCTGGGCGAAACGGGAATTATTGCAGCAAATAGAGC
>BEIM01000334.1 GCA_002898995.1 bacterium HR36 | reverse complement strand
CTTCAGGAAGTACGGCGGTGGCTTCGCCCCAGATGAGTTTCGCCCCGCCAGCACCAAAGCGTTGATAGCGCCGAAACGTCAGCTCATCGGCAGCGCCCTCCGGTGTGCCGTCGCAACCTTCCATCGGCTGAATGCACAGACGGTTGCCCACACGATACGGGCCGATGCTGACCGGTTGCCACAGCGGGCTGAGGTCTTCTTGCAGCACGATATCCGCGGATAAATCTTGAGCAGCACGCTGCAAGTCTTCCAAGGTGCGAAAGTGGAAATACCGTGCCATGGGTGAGTCCAGGTCGGTTGGCAGAAAGGGCCATCCTGGCGGACATCCGTGCGCTAAGCTCAGACGGCCAAGGCAGCGCCGCGGGCTGGACTATCGGCGTTTGTCGGGAGGCTCGCCAGCGTCTGGGTCTGCTTGGCCCAGCAAGTCCCCGATGTCGAGTTCGCGGAAAGGATCGGCTTGCCCCAAGCTGGGATCTTTGTCTAGATGAGCGAATTCACGAAGCCACGTCTGCGTCTCCTGCGCCGCGAGGCGTTCTTTCTCGTCGCTGCCAGGCACGGCAAGACGTTGCCGGCGACATTGTTCGAGCCAGGCTACGAATTGGTCTGGAGTCCAGCACTGGCATTTGCGTCGCCGGGCCGCCCGGCGAAGGGCACGATCCGCGGACACAATCACCACCTGAGAAGGCAAATAACCCTGTGCTAATTCGATGATCAGGGAATCCGCATCCTGATGGCGCGGCGAGTAGCGAACACGAAGCGGGCCGAACTGCTCCTGGCGGCGCAGGTCGGCAGGAGCGCGGGCGGCATCGAACAAGACCAAAACCTTGTGGGCCTCTGCTCCCAGGGCAGCCGCGATCCGTTGCAATAATGCCTGGCGGGCGCGTGCGGCGGCGCGTGGGCCGCTCTCCTTCCTCAGCAACCCTAGGGAGTAGAGCACGTTGTAGCCATCCACCAGGTACAGCATGGAGATGTTGTAGCATAGAATCTCTACGGAGGCAGAAAGGGATGACGGACGAACGGTTGACGATTGGCATCGCCTACGGGCAGACGCACGCGCAATTCCGCGTGTCCCGTCGGTCGTTGCTGGGCGGTGAGCCTAGCCAGGCGGGTCGCCCAGTAGTTGCGGATGTGCGAGCGGCCGTTCGCCAGGCTCTGGAATCCCCCCTGGATTTCCCACCCTTGCGGCAGGCCCTGGTCCCCGATGATCGATTGGCGATTGTCATTAGCGAAAATTATCGGCGTTTGCCCGATTTGTTGGTGCCTCTGCTAGAGTATCTGGAGAAGGCGGGGCTATCGGTGGCCAAGACGAAACTCGTGTGCCCCCCGCGCTTACCGGGAGTCTCCCCGCCGCCGTGGCGTGAGGAATTGCCCCGCGCCTTCGCTTCGCTCGAAGTCGAGGAACACGACCCGAAAAACCGGGGTCGGCTGTGTTATCTGGCCAATACGAAAGCAGGGCGGCGGTTATATTTGAACCGCACGCTTGTGGAGGCCGACCAGGTGCTCGTGGTGGGGCCAGCGCATTACGACCCGGTATTAGGTTGCGGAGGCGGCTTCGGCGATTTATTCCCGGGTATGGCGGATGAAGAAACCCGCCGCGATTTTGTCCGCCGGCCCGCGGAGGAACCACCCGGGGAGGAGGCCAATCCGGCCTTACGAGAAGCGGCGGAAGTAGGCTGGCTGTTGGGCGTGCCGTTCTGGTTGGCGGCGGTGCCTGGGCGCGGGGACGAGGTACGCGACATCTTTGCCGGACCTCTGGAGTCTGTTTTTCCTTACGCGCGCCGGAGCCTGGAAGCTGCACACGCTTACCGTTATCCGTGGCGGGCAGAGGTGGTGGTGACTGCGATTAGTGGCGACCCGCGCTGGCATAGTTTCGATGACCTCACGCGGGCGCTGGCGGCTGCTTCCCGGCTGGTGCAGCACGGGGGTAAGATCGTTGCCCTGGCAGAAATTCGCGAGGAAACCTTGGGCCCAGCTGCCCGCCAGTTGGAGCAGTTCGATAACCCCGTCGCTTTGCTGGCTCATGCCCGCCAGCAGAACCTTGCCGATGTCCAAACCATCTGGCACCTGGCCATCGCTGCCCGCCGGGCTCACTTGTACGTGTACGCGTCCTTGCCGAAAAATCTGGTGGCCCGCCTGCCCGCGACCGCGGTCAGTTCGCTTGATGAAGTGCAGCGCTTACTCGACCACGCTCAGTCCTGCATTTTCCTGCCCGATGGACACCGCGCCAATGCGTGCGTCTTGGGAACCATGTCGGCAGAAGCATAAACGGGATGGGCGGAGCCTGTGGCCAATCTTGCCCCTGCCTAGAAAAATGGCCCGTCGCCCCTTGACGTCCGCCCAGTCAAATCGCAAAGTGATCATAGGTAGCTGTCCCTCCAGGGGATCGGCACACCTGGGGAAGAGCACTCAGCTCGCGGGGCTGTTGGCCGGCTCCTGCGCAGAGCCTGGCAGCCTACTGGCAAGCAGGGAACTAAATTTTCCCCTGGGCGTCTAAGATGGAGTACAAACGTACCGGGTCGCCCGCCGGGGCAAGGCAAATTTGCAAGAGGGGTGCCATTTCATCAGGAAGCCTGCGGTTCGAGGACTTTCCTATGACCACTACGCGACGTCGGCATGCAATGGCGACTGGCCAGTCACCAATAGGGAGATGGACGATGTTCTGCAACTCGAGAATGTGGAAAAACGCGAACCTAGCCGGTCTGGCAGCTTTGGTCTGGTTGCTGGCCGCCTCCACCGCTTCCGCGGCGGAACAAACCACCTCGGGTAGCGACCTGGCCAGTTCGATTATCCATTTCTTGTTTACCAGCGTGACCGGCTGGGTGCTGATTGGCATCTACTTTTTCTTCGTGGGGATGATGGTGTGGTTGCTCATGGACGTGCGGGGTGGGGCGATGATGCCTACCGACCTCGTCGAAGCCGTCGAGGATACCATTGCCAAACGCCAGTTCAAGCAGGCATTTGAAACGGTGAAAGCGGAGAGTTCGTTTTTCGCGCGGGTGCTAACCGCGGGGATGACCCGACTGCAGCACGGCCTGGAGGAGGCCCGCGACGCCGTCCACGCTATGCTCGATAACCTGCGCGCCAAGAAAAAGGGGATGGTCGGTTATATCGCCATCGTGGGCACGATCGGCCCGCTCATCGGGTTAGTCGGAACGGTCTCGGGTATGATTCAGAGCTTCGGCGAACTGGGACGCGGTGGCACGCCCGACCCAGCCAAATTGGCTGATGGTATCTCCCACGCCTTGAACGCCACACTCGTCGGTATCTTCCTGTCGTGTCTGGCGATCCCCGCGTACACGTTTTTCAATAACCGACTCGACCGCATCATCAACGATATCAGCCTGATGGTGGACGATCTGCTGGTGCAGATGTATTTCGCGAGCCGGCAGCCGACTCGTCCGGCTACGTCAGGGGCCGCTTCCGTGGACCAGCGTGCCGCGGGCGCCCCAGCAGCGCAACCGCAAGCACACCAAGGATGACCGCATCCCTGTTCCCAGGCTCCGAAGGAACGCCGGCTTGCGGCTCACTCCTGGCCCACACTTGGTAGGAACTACACAGAGACACTCAGCTTGAGTTAGTCACACGAGAGGAAAGGATCCATGGCTGCGGCGGTAAGCACTGAAGAACGCATGGAATTGAACCTGACGCCATTGTTGGACGTGGTGTTGCAGCTCATCATGTTTTTCATGATGTGCGTGAACTTTGTTATGGACCAGGTAGATCCCAATGTGGTGTTACCCTCTTCGGTTTCGGCGCGGGAGTTGCCACCGAAAACCGATGTCCAGGTTGTGGTGATCAACATGGAGGTAGTGCGCGAGGATGTGATCGGGCCAGACGGCAAACCCAAACGCGATCCGAAAACGGGGAAGCTCGAACGTGTCCCGATTTTGCCCCGCACCACGAAAGTGTCCGTTCTCACTTACCGACAGCGCAGCGAGGGGCGTATTACGGAAGAGGAGCGCCGCAATTTAGACCCCAAGATTGTCTTTCTGGTGGATAGCACCAGCGATGAGGATTTGAAGAAGGTCAGCGAGTATTTGCTGAGGATTGGCTATCTGCCGAAAGACAACGAGCAGCGGCCGGAAGCAGACCGTGTTCGCGTGCTTCCTGAAGGCAACGGCATGGCCATGGCCCAGCGTTTCCTGGCGAACATCGCCCGGGCCATTGAGGTAACCGACCCGAAAAAGGTTACCAAGCTGGAAGGCGGACGGCGCGTCATTGACGTGCCTGTCATTCTCCGCGCAGACCAGGATGCGCTGTATGGCACGGTCACGCATCTGATCGCCCAGTGCAATTTCGAGGGATTCAAGAAAGTGGATTTGCGCG
>BEIM01000333.1 GCA_002898995.1 bacterium HR36 | reverse complement strand
CGGAGCCAATAAACGCCCCAGATCAAGTCCTTGACAGCGTCCAGACGTTTGGTTGTATTATCCAGGTTCATATAGTGGAGGCCATAACCGGAAGACCCGCGCACGTTAGGAGCAAAAATACCATAGCCGGCTTGCAAAAAATATTGAAAAACGGCACTGAATTCAGGACGAGTTTGACTCTCTGGCCCGCCGTGCGGATACACAATTACGGGTGGTAGTCGATCCGCTTCCTGTAGGCGCGGCGGATAATACCAGGCAGGAATGACAAGCCCATCGAAACTCTGATAACGCACTAATTCCGGCTCTATAAAACTGCTAAATGGGATGCCCGCGCGACTACTAAAAGTGAGCTGCCTAGCTCGTTGGGTATTCATGTCTAGTGACCAGATGTCTGGATTATGTTTCGGCCCGTTCAACACAAAGGCCAGTTGGCTGCCATCAGGGGAAAATTCTAACTGCCCGACTACACCCAAAGGTAATTCGGGAGCAAACCGTTTAGCCAGATTCTCGCGCGGCGCACACATTAACACCGAACGCCCATCGTGATTCTCGAGCCAAGCAATCCAGTTTCCCTGCAGTGCCAATTCGACCGCCTCAATTTCGTGTTGCGTTTCATATATATATTCGAGTTTCCCCGAACCGAGGTCTATTCGAGCCAAAGCCATCAAATCGCGACCACCATGAGTGCTAACGCAATAAATATATTTTCCGTCCGGACTAAAGCGAGGCGATTCATATTGGGCATCGCCCTTGTGCGGCGTGAGATGTCGCGCTTTACCACTCGGGATATCGAGGAGATAAAGGTCTTGATTATAATTAGACTCGGGGCGAACAATAAGCAAGTGGCGGCCATCCGGGGAAAACGCAACGGGAAAATAGTAACCACCAGGGCCTGTTTGAACCAGACGAGCCTGGCTATCTGGAGTCGGTGCTTGGATATAAATATCGAACCGGTCTGGCTTACTACGATTGGCCGCAAATGCAATCCATTTGCCGTCGCGACTCCAACCGCCGAATAAATGTATGGCCTGGGGATGGCGACTAATATCTTGATAATCCCAACCGTCGGCGAAACCGTGTTCGGCTGCGACTCCCACGCCGGCCAGACGATAGAGTTGAGTGCGTTCATTGCCGCTGGTATCCTGGCTGAAGATAAGCTCGTGACGAATGGGGCTGTACCAGACGCCGCGAACACTTTCCTGGGTGAAGCTAAGGCGCGTGGGCCAGCCGCCACCGATTGGGATTTGCCAAACTTGAGCGACGCCGGTGATGTTGGTCAGAAATGCAACTTGGCGGCCATCCGGAGAGAAGGTCGGAGACGTGGCCACCTGGATATTGAGGAAACGTTCGATAGCAAAATGGGGTGGATTCATCAGGGACCTCCCTGAGGATTCTGCGGTGATAAGATAGGATTGAGCACTTCTCCAGTGAGTAGGTGAATGCGACTTCGCAGCACACGGTAAGCAGCGAGAGCTAATAGCATAATTGTTCCCGTAAGTACAAACAGCCAAAAGGCAACGCGTGGCTCGGCGGTATAGTGCCAGACCAAGCCGACGAGCGGTGCGCCAACCGCGCCGATGCCAAAGGTGAGGGCAAACTTAGCTCCGTAAGATAGGCCGCGTCGCTGCGCTGCAGTGCCTTCTGCTAGGAGGCTGTTTTCCACTGGTTGCTGCGCAAACAGTGTAATGGCCAGGAAACCAGCTAGACCAATGTTTATTGCTGGAAAAGCCTGCCAAGCCAGCATGGCCGCCAACGGTACCATAAGGGTAATTGCCAGGGTATAGATCCGCAAGGAGCCAAAACGCTGCGCTAATACGCCACTGGTATATTGCCCTATAGTGCCGGCTAATAAGATGGCAAAGCTATAAAAGCCACCTTTAGCTAAAGCGGCAGCCTGGCTAGAGTCGCCGGTGAGAGAAACAGGGAGAGCGGTAACCAGCGTACGGTAATTCAGGCCACCAAGTGTCATGCATATATAGAGCATCGAAATAGCCAGCCAGGGAAGGGTGCGGGAAACGATGGCGACCTGGCTTTGGGGTTTGGGCGCAGTTTTTGGGATTATACAAGTTGCGGAATTAGGCGTGGCCAACTGGCGCATTAAGAGGCCGCCAAGCAAACTGATGCCGGCAAGGGTCCAAAAAGCGCCTTGCCAATAACCGCAACTGGCCCACAGGCCGCCGAGCAGAGGTCCGAGCGAAACGCCGATGCTGCCGGCGACACCGTTTATTCCCATAGCCCATTCGCGCCGGCTCATGCCCACAGAAATTAGGGCGGTGCCGGCTGGATGATAGACACTCAAGACAATGCCCAAAAGTGTAAGGGAGAGGAAAAGGGTGGCGGTGGACGTAGAAAGGGCGACCATAGAGGCGGCGAACGCTAAAGCAAAATAATACCAGCGAAGCACGCGGTCGGCGCTCCAGCGATCCACCGCCAAGCCGGCAGGGATAGCGCCCAGGCCGAGTAGTACATAACCGAGGTAAGGCAGCGCGGTCACCATGCGCCGGTCGAGCTCGAATTGGTGGCGGATGGCAACCAAAGCGCCCGTAATGGCTAACTCGCCCATGTGGCACAAGGCATGGCCGAGGCTGCTGATAGCGACGATCGCCAGTTCGGAGTGTGCACAAGCCGGGGGAGTGACGGCTTGGCTAGCTAGCGGAGCCAAACTAGTGGGCGGGTGGGATTGGTCAGTTTCGTGAAGCATGATCGCCTCTTTGGAAAGCATCAGAGCAAGGTAGGGGGCACTTGAACCAAGTTACAATTTTATAGCAGGGGTGCAAGGATCAGGGCAGAAGACGGCGAAGAGTGTCGAGGTTGTGCGCATCCCAATCGGTGCCAGTCCCATCTCCTTTGGGAGTTTCGAGAATCATAGGCAATTGGCCGAAAGCGCGGCAACGTAAAACATGGCGGAAACCGTCCAAGGTGATCTGGCCATAACCGATGTGAGCATGCCGATCTACGCGGCTGCCGAGAGCCTTGGTGCTATCGTTGAGGTGCCAGGCGTAGATACGTTCGAGACGCAAAAAGCGGTCAATTTGCCGTAAAGTTTGGAGCCAAGCGCGGCGCGGTGCTAAAGGATAGCCGGCGGCGAAGAGATGGCAAGTATCGAGACAAAAGCCGAGCCAATTCGGGTCGCCCAGTGCCCGGGCAATCTGGGCCAATTGCTCCAGGCGCCAACCCAAAGCAGTTCCCTGGCCGGCTGTATTTTCAAGCAAAAGTAAGGGAGTACACGAGGCGGAGCGTTGGCGCGCTTCCGCTAGTGCCTGAGCGACCCGCTGCAATCCCGCCTCCTCGCCGGCGCCACCGTGGGCTCCCGGGTGCACTACCAGGTAGTGCAGGCCCAGCAGGTCGGCACGCTGCCATTCCTCGACAAGGGCGTGCACCGAGCGGCGATAAAGGGCCGTGTTGCTGGACGCGAGGTTGATAAGGTAGCTGTCGTGAGCCAAGAGCCAGCGGGGTTGCAGTCGTTGGCGTGCTTGCTGAAACCGTAGCACTTCTGGGGGTGTAATCGGCTTACTGCGCCACCGCGTGTTGTTTTTGGTGAACAATTGCACAGCGCGCATGCCATACCGCTGGGCCGTTTCCAGCGCCTTGTGGTAACCGCCGGCGATAGACAGATGCGCTCCCAGGAAAGGCATGGGAACCACTCACGGGCAAGGTGTGGTAGCGGCGGCGTGCCCTAGGCGTGGAAGGTTGAAAACTTCGCGCAATGGGCAGGCAGGCGAAACTGCTGAGCCGCCCAGGCCCGATTTGCCATCAGCAACGTGAGGAAGATGCACCGAGTCGCCGACCGATGCAGTCATGCGGTAGAACTCGCCGATGGCCTGGGCAATCAAGTGCGGATGCGTCCAGGTTGGGAAGTGCCCGCTGGCTTGAATGCGAAAGCCAATGGCGTGCGGCAAGTTGGTGAGGAGTTCCTGCTGGCAGGCCTCTGGCACCAGGGAATCATGCTCGGTGGCAACCACCAAAACTGGCTGAGTAATCCGAGGCAGCAGGGACCGCAAATCGGTCCTGGCGAGTTGCATCGCCCAGTGCCCCCAAGCGCGAAAGGCAATGCGCGGCCAGCGACGGAGAGGAGACGGCGGCAGCTGGGGCAGATCGAAAGACCAGTGCCGTCGTGAACCCGTCGGCCGAGTGGCGGACCGCGCATGGCTATGAATCGCTAAGCGGAGGGCAAGCTGATACGGAGTCAAGCACGACCAATGAGCCGGCACTAGTCTGGCCAAGTGGAGCAACTTCGCCTGCCAGGGGCGCAGGGGGCGATGAGCGAAACCGCAAATGGAAACCGCTCGCTCAATCCGCTGTGGAAAACAATAGGCTGCGGCCAAAGCCACCGCCGA
>BEIM01000332.1 GCA_002898995.1 bacterium HR36 | reverse complement strand
CCCTCTAGCGAAGCCTTTGAACAGGCGCTCTCCCAAATCCTCACTGCTTGTAAACGCCACGGCGTGGCACCCGGCTTACATTGCATGTCCGCTCAGGAAGCGCAAATGCGTATCGCTCAAGGTTGGCAGTTTATTGCCATCAGCAGTGAACTCCGCATGATGCTTGATGGCGCGCAACTGGCTTTGCAACCGTTCCTCGGCCAACGGCCAACAGAAACTGCCAAATATTGAGCGTGCCACCGCTTGACTCCGCGCCACTTTTTCTCACCTTCTGCCTGCCATACAAAAAACTACCCGCAGGAGCAATTCACTCAAACCCGCCTTCCGCACTGCCGCGCTGGCTTCCTGCGGAGTGCTGGCTTACCCAGAAGCCTATTGCCGCCACTACGCGGCAGTGACGCCTCTGTGAAGGCACCATGGTCAATCACGGGGACTCGCCATGCTGCCATACTGGCGATTTCGCATCCTGATGCTGGCGCTTTTAGCGACAGTGCTCAATTGCAGCCAGGCGACGCCGCTCTCCACTACCACCAACACCGCTCGCGTCGCCCCAGGCATTAGCTGGCCGCAATGGCGTGGACCCTACCGCGACGCCATTTGCCGCGAAACCGGGTTGCTCGCGGAATGGCCCAAAGAAGGCCCACCTCTGCTTTGGGAAGCCAAGGGCTTGGGACGCGGCTATTCGAGTGTCGCGATTGAAAACGGTCGGCTTTTCACCCTCGGCGACCGCAGCGATGCCTGCTACGCCATCTGTCTTGATGCCAACACGGGCAAGGAGTTGTGGGCAGCCAGGATTGGTAAGACGGGCGGCAGTTATCCCGGCCCGCGTTGCACTCCCACCATTGATGGCGAACGCGTTTATGCCCTGGGACAGTTTGGCGATTTGGTTTGCTTCACCGTCCAGGACGGCAAAGAGCTGTGGCGGAAAAACTTTCAGACCGATTTTAGAGGCCGCAAAGGCGACAACTGGCATTACAGCGAATCGGTCTTGGTGGATGGCGAGAAACTCCTGTGCACACCAGGCGGCGAAGAGGCGCCCATTGTCGCCCTCAACAAGCTCAACGGCGATGTCATCTGGAAAGCGCACATCCCTGGGGGCGTTCGTGCCGGGCACGCTTCCATGGTCATCGCCGAGATTGGGGTGCGGCAATACATCCAATTGACTGCCGATGCGGTCGTCAGCGTACGCGCCAGCGATGGCCAGTTGCTGTGGAAATGGGGGCAGGGTAAAATTGCTCCCAATACCGCCAACATCCCGACTCCCATTGTTCACGGCGACAAGGTATTTGTGAGCGTCGGTTATGGCAAAGGTGGCGGCTTGCTCCGACTCATCCCGAAACCCAACGCTTGCGACGTCGAAGAAGTTTATTTTGACCGCCGCCTCAATAACCGCCACGGTGGGGTGGTACTGGTCAACGGTTATCTGTATGGCGATCGGGATAATAGCGGCTTCCCTTGGTGTGCCGAACTGGAAACCGGCAAAATCCTCTGGCAAAAGACTACCCGCGGCCCAGGCGAGGGCTCAGCCGCCATCCTCTATGCCGATGGCAAGCTGTATATCCGCTACGACAACGGCATCATGGCACTCGTCGAAGCCTCCCCTCAGCAATATCGCGAAATCAGCACTTTCAAGATTCCTCATGCATCGCGGCAAAGCTGGTCTCATCCCGTGATTTGCAACGGCAAGCTCTACCTCCGCGAACAAGATTACCTGTTGTGCTACGATTTGCGACCGCAAAATCGCTAGCCCTTGCCACCATTCACGCTCATCTTGCTACGCACTCGGTATTTCCAGTGCATTCCGTACGCGGCGCTGGACGATAGCCGTTCCGGGAATTTTTCCCCGTGCAATCCCATCATCGCAGCGCAAACTCTGCCATGCCCAACACAGCGCCCTTCGCGGATATTCAGGCCGAAATCGAACGGCTTCGTGCCTGGGAAGCCGAACTTTGCCAGCGCGAGGAGGAACTCCAGCGTAAAGAAAACCGATTGGCCGAACGCGACGACCGCTTGAGGCTCCCAAGTGCGCTCCTGCGCCAGGAACTGGAAAACCTCGAGCAGCGCATTCGCAATGCCCGCCGGCGATTATTCGCTCTCACCGAAGAATGCGAACGCCTGCGGGCAAAACTAGCCCGTTCGCAGCCCTGCAATGCCACCGATTCTCCTGTTACCGACAGCTCGGCTCTCCCAGCTTTGGCACCTGCCAACGGCTCTTCCATCGCGCCCGCTTCGGCCGAATCGGCTTCCTCGCCCGACACGGATTCCCCGCTGCTTACCCGCCAACCCCAAGGACATCAGCGACTCACAGGTGCCCTCGCTGAATTTGCGGGTGCCTTGCTGGACCGAACCGCAGAACTGCGACAACTAGCCCAGGCGTTGGCCGATTTGCGTTCTCAGTGGTTACTCGAATGGCAGCGGGCATCTCAGGAATTAGCAGCTCGTGCAGCCCACTTGTCGCAATGGCAGGAAGCATTGCTTCGAAAGCAAAATCAACTGCAAGCGGCGGAAGCGGATTACGCTCAACGGGTCGAAATCCTCCGTCAGCAGGAGTTGCAAATGCAAGCGGCGGAGGTCCGTTGCCGCACACGTTTTCGGGCCCTCGACCAAATTTTCTCTTGCATCAAAGCTCGCTGGCGTGCTGCGACCAGGGCCCTGCGTCAGCGCGAACTCCACCTGCAATGCCTCCTCGATAATTCGCGAGAACAATGCGCGCGTGCTCAAGCTCACTGGCGTCAGCTTCACTCCCAGGCCCATAATTGGCTTCAGCGTTACGCCGCCCTGGCCTCTCAGTGCCAGCAGCAACTCTCGCAACTCGAACTGGCTCGCTATCGCCTCTGGCAAAAACAACAGGCACTGGAAATGGCCATCCAGACCTGGGTCATGCAAACCCCAGACCCTCCTGCTACCGAACAGATCATCGCCCATTACACACAACGCCTGACCGAACGCCTCGCCGCCTGGCAAAACCGCTTGGCCGCACGCGAACAGCAACTCACCTCCCATTGGCATCGCCTTCAACAACTCGCTGCTCAACTCGCCCACCAACAACAACAGATGGAATCCGCCCGCCAACAGCTTCTCCAAGAAAAGCTGGCCATCCAATGGCATGCTTATTGCCAGCACAGCGCACTTCAACGCCACAACACCCTCGACGAGATCTCCCAATCCGAGTATCTCTCCCTGCGTCAGCACAATACCGAACTTCTCGGCCAGGTCGAACACCTCGCAGCTTGCTTCCTCAACGAAACCGCCTCCTCCGCTGTCCTCCCCCGCGCTGCCTGACCAATGCCGTACTGGGTCTGACACAGGGCTTGGAGCAGTTCCCGTTTAGTAACCTGCTGCCGTATAGACCCGTAAAGACCGCAGCGCTTCTGAAGCACGCGTATGGCGACGAGCCTAGCACAGGGGCTTGGAACAGACACAGTACGATGTTCCTGCGATGCCTGACCACTGCCCACCTTAGTTCTGCGCGAGTAACCAGTCCCACAATCTTATCTACCACCGTTCCCTGCTCGCCCGACAACGCCAGGCCTCAATCCGCGGTGCTCCCACCCAAACCAACTTACCTCCAGCACGGTCCGGCCCCAACAAATTCCCCAAACACCGGGCGAGTGAGCAATCTGGCGCCCTTGTTGCCAACATGCCAACACCCCAACGAACTCACCCAAACGGTGCGTTTTTGCCTTGCAGCTAACCGCCATGGCCATACCCTTCCAACACCCATCACCCCGGCTTGCGCCTTTTTGCGTTGCATCCGCTCGACCCCCTTACTGGCGCATCGAGTGCGCAGCCCAACCCAGGCGTTTTTGCGTTGCATCTCCGTGTTTGCGGCGAGTAGGGCAAATCCTGATCACCCCCTGATGCTATCTGCAATATCTGCTACACAGACGGTCGCAAAGAAGGATACACATCGGTTCCACCCTGACTCCGAATAGCCCCCATTCCGGGCGAAAAAATTTTTCCCATTTTCCTCTTGACGCAGCTCGGCCGTTTTGCTATGCTGATGCTCGAACGGTGCCGCGCGGCACCGGCATCTCGTCCGTCCCGAAACAACCAAAACCGCAACACGAAAGGAGAGGACCATGTTCACACCTCGCCACGGTCTCTCTCTCTCTCGAGAGCTGGCGTCTGCGCCTGTGGCTTGAACGCTGGTTCGGCCGGCTCGCCCGCCGCTTCCTGAATCGGCGTTCGTCCAGCTGTCGCTATCCACCCAACCGACTACGCTTCGAACAACTGGAAGACCGTTCCATGCCCAGCCTGACCGTCAGCCTGCCCAGTTTGACCGAGTTGCACGAGGGCGAATACGTCTACCTCTACCCCGACGTTAACCACACGCCCCAGTGT